>CAKTUC010000006.1 GCA_934617135.1 uncultured Collinsella sp.
CTCGGCTGCCTGTGTGCAGGAATCGCGGTATTGGCCCTCGTGCTATGTGCACTTAGCTGCATCGTCAGCACCAAGGTTTATCGAGTACGCGATCTGTAGCCACGCGAAACTTGACCCATGCTGGCCACAATCGGTCGTAATCGCCCATCCGCCAATCCGTGACAAATGGCATGTCCCCGGCCCGTGTACAACGTCTTACAATAGAGGCGTCACGGGCCTCGGCCCAACCTCGATCATCCAAGGGGATGTCTTTTTGGTCATTGTTCTTTAGGGAACGGTCAATCGCATAGAACCATGAAAACGGCCGTGCAACGGCCGTGGTTTGTTGCGCCGTTCCGCCTCCGTCATCTGCCAATTTGCACCTGATAGGAAAGAACAATGCAATCCCAGGAATCTCAATCCTTCCCAAAAGCCAACAGCTTCGATACGGCACTCGTGCGCTCTAAGATTATGGGGCCGAACCCCCTCAAGCTCTGCGAGGAGCTCCTTTGCGATGCAAGTATTCCCCGCGGCGCTCGCGTCTGCGACCTTGGATCGGGCACCGGTATCACCAGTGCTCTGCTCGCCCGCGAATACGGGTTTGACATCTACGCTGTCGACCTCTGGAGCGACCCCGTCGAGAACCGCGCGTTCTTCGATTCACTCGGTATTCCCCGCAACACCATTCGCCCTGTTAAAGCGGACGCCTCGCAAGGCTTGCCGTTTGAACACGGCTATTTTGATGCGGTCGTGAGCATCGACTCGTACAACTATTACGGGCGCGACTCGCATTATCTGGGCGAACGCTTGCTCCCCTACGTAAAGCAAGGCGGGATGCTCTACTTAAGCATTCCCGGCATGGCCCGCGACTGCCATGACAATCTGCCCGATTGCCTGCTCAAATCCTGGACACCCGAGCAGCTCGATTACATGCACGACATAGCCTGGTGGCGTGCCATGATCGAGCCGACCCTGGGCGTCGAGATTGTCTCGATGCAGCCTATGTTCTGCACCAACGAGGCATGGGCAGACTGGCTCGCCTGCGACAATGAGTACGCCGCGGGCGACCGCGCTGCCGTTGAAGCGGGCGCACTCGAGTATCTCAACACCATCGCCATCGTGCTGAAGAAGCTCTAAACAACAGCCGCGCGAGGCCGTAGACATACGACCTCGCGCGGCTTCTTTAAAACGAGTTCTGAACAAACACAAAGCGCAATACGCTACTTGCGCAGCGGCTTGGGCAGCGGAATGCCGGCGGCGATAACGGCGGCGATGATCATGCAGACGATACCCTTGAGCGGGAAGCACATGAGCAGCAGGCCCACGACCATGACCGGCTGACGCATGACCGCACCCATCGTCGATGCCGTGCAGACGGCGACGCAAAAGACCGGATCGGCACCGGTGAGGATGGCAAGGCCGTAGCCCAGGCTTACGCCCGAGAAGATAACCGGGAAGAAGTGACCACCGCGCCAGCCCATGTTGATGAGAGCCGGGGTCAGCATAGCCTTGACCAGACCGGTTGCGATGAGCGCACCGGCGGGGATGGTCAGGTAGGTTTCCATAAGCACGTCGGCCTGCGTCTCGCCGGCAAACATGGTGTAGGGCAGAACCGTGCCACAAGCCGCAAGCACCAGACCGGCCAGCATGGCCTTAACGACAGGGCGCTCCCCTATCGCGTGGGCCAGTGCCTCGCTCGCGTGCTCCGAGACAAAGTACAGCCAGCCGCAGACCATGCCGATCAGCGACAGGGGAATGAGCCATGCGAGCTCGAGGTTGCCCACCTCGGCAGCCTCGAACCTGGGCATGCCCATACCGCCGCCCACAAGCTGGCCGAGCAGCAGGTAAGTGCCCAGACCGCCGGCAATCGCGATGCCGTAGACCACCGTCTTTTGCGCCTTGGGGAGCTTGATGGTGATCTCATCGGATGCGGGGTCCTCGTCGCCGTCGGCGCTACCGGCAAGCGGCGCCACAAAGCCAAAGACGGGCGCGGTAAAGAGCGCCGTCAGGGCAGCCTGGGTGCCCAGCAGCGTAAGCTCCCTAAACTCGGCGCCAAAGCGACGCATGCGGTCGCCGACCCAGCTGCAGAGACCCGCGATAACGCCGGTCAGGCCGGCCTCCGGTCCAATGCTTCCACCAAACAGCAACGGCAGCAATGCCGCGAGCGAAAGCTTGCCCAGATTGTCATACGGGTAGCGTCCGTCTTGCTTGACCTTGGCCATTACCTGGTTGAGGTCGTCGGTCTTGGTGCCCGTCATCTTTTCGTACAGACCGATCAGCAGGCCGCCCAGCAGGCAGACGAAAAATGGGTACGGCAAAAAGCCGAACGGGCCGCTGGCGAGCTCGGGCGACGCCACTCCCAACATGTGCGGAATCTCGGTCCACAGATAGTCGATGCCGTGCTCCATCGCAAAGAAGAACAGCCAGACAGCGGCACCCGCGAATGCGCCGGTCACAGCCACGCTGACCAAAAACAGCGCGCGGTTTTTAGGTTTTGCAAGCTTATCCATCGGGCCCTCCCGTGGTCAGAGTCGACAAAGGTATGTTTTATTGTAGAGCGAGCGTTGCCCAGACGAGCCAACCATCTGCACCCCAAACGGCGCCATTGGGCGCAATGCACGCCCAATCTAGAACTTAGCCATTGATGATCGAGGCAATCTCGTGCAAATCTTCGGCAAAGTAAATGCCCTGCTGGCGACGCGGACTCGATAATCCCTTTTCGATCATATGCTCGAGCAAGGCCTTCAGGTCGTTGAAGTAGCCGTCCAGGTTATACAGAATGCACGGCGCGCTCAGATGCCCCAACGACACGGCCGACATGACCTCGGCAATCTCCTCGAGCGTGCCCGTGCCACCCGGAAAGGCGACGAACGCATCACCGAGTTCGATCATCTTCGCCTTGCGCTCGGCCATATCGCTCGTCACGATGAGGTCATCGATGCCGTCGTGTTGGAACTCCGCCTCGATAAAAAAGCTCGGCTCCACGCCCGTCACGTGGCCACCGGCATCGAGCACGCTATCGGCGAGCGCACCCATCAGGCCCGACTTGGACCCGCCGTATACCAGTGCGTGGCCGTTGGCGCCAATCCACGTGCCGAGCTCTCGCACTGCAGGCAGAAACGCCGGGTCGTTGCCGACGCTGGCGCCCAGGTATACCGTGATATTCAATATTCAGTCCCCCTCGTCGTGACGCGCGACGCCCGTTCTAACGTTGGCGCCGGCGATATTCGCGCACACGGCGCGACAGGTCGGCGAGCTCGTCGCGGTCGAGCTCTTCCAAATGCTCAAGATCGTCCATAAAGCGCGCCATGGTGTCTTTTTGGCGCATCTTGATGAGCGTATTGCAGTAGTTCACCGCCACGCCCGTGAGCATAGCGATGTAGAAGATGCTGATGACGCTCAAGATGACGGTGATGGCGCGGGCAACCGGCGTCTCGGCCGGGATATCGCCAAAGCCGATGGTCGAGACCGTCTCAAAGCTAAACCAGAGCCCGTCGCCAAAGGTAAGAGTCGTGGGCTCGGACAGCCAGACGGCCGTCGAGCAGAGCAGGTAGAAGACGAGGAACAGACCCGTGATACGCACGAAGCCCGCCTGGCGCAACACATCGGCAAGCGTCCTCAGCTTTTTCATCGCGACCCCTTCCGCGAGCAATCAATCACATTCGCTCGGTATTGTCCCACATCCGGCAGCTAGGGACGTTCCTTTTGTGCCGGCAGAAAGGGACTGTCCCCAAGTGCCGGCAGAAAAGGAACGTCCCCATCTGCCAAGCGCCAAACGGTGCCCCGTTTAACGGTATGCGGGGCGAACGGGGTGGTTGAGCTGGTATCCTTATGTGGTACTGTCTCGATTCGTTAGGATTGCTTGTGAAGCCTTTCGCTGTCCTTCGTTTGTCCATATATCGCACTCTGGTCATCGTGTTTGCCGCGCTTACCGCACTGAGCGCCATTGCGCCTACTCCGGCTTTTGCCGATGACTCCGAGCAGCAGGTCAAAACGGTTCGCGTCGGTTGGCTTGTCAACAACGAGGGGTTCCAAGACGGCAACCCAGGCGAGCGCCTCTCGGGATGGGGATACGAGTATCTGCAGACCCTCTCGTACTACACCCCCGGATGGAAATACGAATACGTCTCCGGCACCTTCACCGAGCTCATGGACAAGCTCGAGGCGGGCGAGATCGACCTCATGCCCAATATCTCCTACTCCGAGGAACGCGCCCAAAAGCTGCTTTTCTCATCGAACCCCGAGGGCACCGAGCGCTACTACATCTATGCCAGGCCCGACCGAGACGACTTGGCCACGGGCGACCTCCAGGCGCTCCAGGGCCTCACCATTGGCTGCAATCCCGGCGTTATGCAGACCTTCGTCGGCCAGCAGTGGCTTGCCGACGAAGGCATTACCTGCACCTATAAAGAAATAGCCAGTGGCGGCGGTCTCTTCGATGCGTTGGCAAACGGCGAGGTCGACGCCATCATCATGAACGACACGATCTCATCGCCTAGCGCCTCCCCCATGTTCTACGTAGGCTCAAGCGACTACTATTTCGCCGTCCCCAAAAGCCGCCCCGACCTTATGGACGATATCAATGCCGCCATGGCGGCAATCGCCCGATTCAACCCCCGCTACAATGACGAGGTCAAAGCAAATTACTCGGCCCAAAACAGCGGGTCATCATCACTTGACAGCGCCGAGGCCTCCTGGCTCAAAGCAAACGGCAACACCATCACGCTCGGCTATCTTACAAACCAGCTCCCCTACTGCACGCAAAATGACGATGGCGAAATGGAGGGGTCGCTTGCCTCGCTCGCGACGACGTTGCACGACAAGTTTGGCATTAACGTTAAAACAGTCGCCATCGCAGACACCAAACAAATGATCAAAGCCCTTTCAGAAGGCACCATCGATGTCGCCCTGCCATTCTTTCGTGACTACTGGCTCGCCGAACAGGTGGGGGTCATCCAGTCAAACTCGACGGGAACGGTCTCCCTGACCGCTATCCACAGCAGCAACGACCTGAGCAAGGACCTCAAGAACATCGCTTGCACAAAGAGCGCTATCGTCAACCGCTTTGAGCTCGAGAGCCTGTTCCCCGACGCGACGGTAACCGAGTACCCAAGCGGCAGCGAGATGCTCAAAGCCCTCAATAAAGGAGAGGCCAGTTGCATCATCGTCCCCAGTACGCGCCTGGAAACCATCCGCGACACCTACGACATCGAGGATTTCGAAACGCAGGAACTCACCAACACAGCAGAACTATCGTGCTTGATCTCGCGCGGCAATCCCCAACTCTTAGGAATCATTAATAAGGGTATCGTCAATGCCGGCGAATCGCTCTCCGCGAACAGTTATTCCCCCATATCGTATTCGGCTCAAGAATCCGATACACTTCGATTCCTCTATCGCAACCGCACCGCCATTGCCACCGTTATCATCTGCATTTTGCTGACCGGCATCGCCATCCTTGTCTGGTCGCTTCAACGCGCGCGGAAAGAGCGGCAGAAAGCCGACGCCGCCAACGCCGCCAAGACCGCGTTCCTCACGCGTATGAGCCACGACATCCGCACACCGCTCAACGGCATCTTGGGCCTTATTGAGATTGAGGAATTGAAAGAGGGCGATATAAAGGTCGCTCGCGAAAGCCGCGCCAAGGCGCGTGTCGCTGCCAACCACCTGCTTTCACTCATCAACGACATCCTCGAAATGGGCAGGATCGAGGAGCGCAAAGTGACACTCGAGCACGAATCGTTCAACCTCAAAGAGCTCTGCGATGATGCATTGGTGCTGTGCAAACTCCGCGCATCGGACCGCGGCATCACGCTGCTTAACACCAGCGAGCCCTATGCCGTCGACCAGAGTATGATCGGCAGCCCCACCCATATCCGCCGGATTATCATCAATCTGCTCGACAACAGTATCAAATACAACAAGCACGGCGGCACGGTCACCTTCTCCTCCACCGTCAAGCCGCTCAACGACGCACACGCACTCTTTTGTTTCACCATCGAAGACACCGGCATTGGCATGGCGCCCGAATTTTTGAAGCACATTTACGAGCCGTTTGCCCAAGAGGGCGACGACGCCCGCAGCAAATTCCAGGGAACCGGCATGGGCATGCCCATTGTCAAATCACTTATCGACATGATGGGCGGCACCATCGAGATCTCGAGCGAGCTCGGCGTGGGCAGCACGTTCACTGTCCAGATTCCGCTCGATGTCGACAAGAATCCTCAGGCACACATAATGCTAGTCGAGGCAATGCCCAACTGCTCGATTGCCTGCATGAACGTCCTGCTCGCTGAAGACAACGACCTGAATGCCGAAATTGCCCAGACGCTGCTGGAATCCGAGGACGTTGTGGTGACCCGCGCGGCCAACGGCAACGAGGTTGTCGACCTGTACCTGTCGCACCCCGCCGGCAGCTTCGACGCCATCCTCATGGACATCATGATGCCCGGTATGGACGGTTATGAGGCAACGCGTGTGATTCGTCTGAGCGGCAAGCCCGACGCCGCCGACATCCCCATCATCGCGCTGACCGCCAACGCTTTTGCCGAGGACGCCAAGGCCGCACGTGACGCCGGCATGAACGCCCATCTGCCCAAGCCGCTCGATTTTGACAAGCTCAAAAACATTCTCGCCCGCATCAAGCAGCACGGCCCCAGTTCGCTATAGTCTCTCCCCAAGAACCATGCCCGATTGGAAAGGAATCCCGCGATGTTTAGGCCCCTACGCCGAAAGAAACGCGCCATCACCGACGAGGCGGCGCGTGAGCTGCTCGCCGCCTGCAAGCGCGGCGTCTTTGCCGTCAACGGCGACGATGGCTACCCGTACGCCATTCCCGTCAACTACTTCTTTGACGCTGAGCACGACAAGATTTACTTCCACGGCGCCAAGGCGGGCCACAAGGTCGACGCTCTCAAGCGTGACGACAAGGTCTGTTTTACCGTCTACGGCAACGACTGGTACAAGGACGACGATTGGGCGCCCTACGTGCAGAGCACCGTTGTCTTTGGCCGTTGCCGCCTAGCGAATGACACCCCCGCATTTATCGAGGACAAGGTCCGTGAGCTCGCGCTCAAGTACTACCCCACCGCCGAAGAGGTTGAAGAGGAAATCGCCAAGGACATCAAGGGCGTTCAGCTGTACGAAATTACGATTGAGCATCTCTGCGGCAAGCAGATTCACGAAAAGTAGGGGCCTGGGATCAGACCCCCGCATAACAATCAAGCCAGAAGACCCCGCGCATGTCGTTCGTTCGTTACGGCTTGCTATGCATTAAAAACGTAGCGATTCAGGCGCTCGCACGCCTCCTGCACGCGCGAAAGCGGCAGGGCCAGGTTCACGCGAATGTGGCAAGGCCCGTGGAACGGACGGCCGTCTTGATAGCCCACGCCCACGCGCGCGCCCTCGTCGAGCAGCCATTGAATATCGCGGTCATGCTCGCGGCACCACTCCGTGCAGTCCAAGAACACCATGTACGTACCCTGCGGACGCGAATAGGCCACTCCTTCGAAATGCTCGCCCACGTAATCGCAGAAGTAGTCGACGTTGCCCTTGATGACCTCGTTGAGCTCGTCAACCCACTCGTAGCCCTGCGGCTGGTAGGCACCGATGAGCGCGTGCATTGAAAGGACGTTCATCTCGTTGTAGTGCGTCTTGTTGGACACGGCGCACACGCGGTCGCGCAGCGTCTCGTTGTAGATGATGTGATAGCTGCCGACTAGGCCCGCGAGGTTGAAGGTCTTGCTGGGCGCATAAAGGGCGACCGTGCGCATGCGGGCGTCCTCGCTCACCGACTGCGTCGGGATGTGCTTGTGCCCAGGACGGATGATGTCAGACCAGATCTCGTCCGAGATCACCACGCAATCGTGCTGGCGATAGATGTCCATGGCGCGCTCGATCTCGTCGCGTTCCCACACGCGGCCGCAGGGATTATGCGGCGAGCAGAAAACGGCAGCATGGATGTGGTTTTGTGCGAGCTTGCGCTCCATGTCCTCAAAGTCCATGCGCCATACGCCCTGGTCGTCGAGCTTAAGCGGGCTGTGCACAATGCGATAGCCCGCGGCCTCGATGGACTTGGTAAAACCGATGTAGGTGGGGCTATGGACCAGTACCGCGTCGCCGGGCTGCACATAGGCGCACAGCGTCGATACCACACCGCCCAGCACGCCGTTCTCGTAGCCGATATGCTCGGGAAGCAGGCCCTCAACGCCGTTGCGACGGCTCTGCCATTCGATGATGCGGTCGAAGTACTCGGCACGCGGATCAAAGTAGCCAAACATAGGGTGCTGGGCGCGCTGAATGATGTGTTCCTGGACCGTGGGGACGGTGGCAAAGTTCATGTCGGCCACCCACATGGGGATGCGGTCGAAGCCCTCGTCGGGTACGTTTGGTGCCATACCGGGGATCTCGCCCCAGGAGTCAACGGCGATGGCATCCATACCGTGGCGGTCGATAAGCGAGGTGAAGTCGTATTTCATGCTGGGCTCCCGTGCAAAGTGGATTGGTTCGGTAGGCGTTATTGTCCACCAGGATGGACGGCTTTGGCACGGGTTTTGGGGTTGAATTTGACGACGCGGACGGCGGGCGGTCAGCCCTGAGCTTCGGTGACGGCCGTTACGGTCAGCTGTGCCCCATCGACCGTAAACGACACGTCGAGCCCGGCGTAGGCCAAGTGGTAGACGCGATTGGGCTCGTGCTTGCTTCCAGTACGGCGCGGATCTTGGCGAAGGATCTCGATCAGGCCGGGCAACTTTGTGGGCGGGACCTTGTCTTGCAGTGCTTGTGTAAACTCGACGTCGAGCTCTTGCCACGGGTTGTCCTCGATCCAGCCGCCCGTCGCGTCCGAATGACAATCCGCAAACGGAATGTAGGGCTTGATGTCGTAGATGGGCGTGCCGTCGCGCAAGTCGGCTCCCAGCACGTGGATGATGGGACCGTCAGCCGTGAGCTCAACGCAGTCGAGCTTTACACAGGTAAGGCCGATGGGATTGGGGCGAAACGGACTACGCGTGGCAAACACGCCCACGCGCTCGGCACCTCCCAGGCGCGGCGGACGCACGGTCTTTGACCACTTGGCATTGGTGCCAGCCTTGTCCTGTGTTTTGGCATCGACGGCGATGTCTTTTGCCGTGCCGCCGGGCGTTCCATTTTCAAAACGCCAAAGCAGCCATAAGTGCGAGAAGGATTCGAGCCCTGCAACCGCGGCGTTAGAGGCAAACTCCGGCTCAAAGATAATACGGCCCTGTAGATGGGGTGCCAAAAAGCTGTTGCGCGGAATGCCAAACTTCTGCGGCAGGTCGGTATGTATGTGTGCAATAGGTTCCATGCCGGTCATTGTACGGCATGGGCGCACGAGGCGCTGCGCGCAATCCCCCACCGCGGCGCCCGTCGTGCAACCAACGGTTGCTTGGAAGGGCGCCTGCCGCCGCGTATGCTTAAGCCATCAACCGGCAGAAAGGAGCCGTCATGGCCTTTGCAGAAAAACTCATCGCCGTCCGCCGCGCCAACAATCTCACCCAAGAGCAGCTTGCCACTAAACTCTATGTAACGCGCCAAGCCGTCAGCCGTTGGGAGCGCGGCGAGGTCACGCCGGGCATCGATATGATGAAGCTCATTGCCGCCGTGACCGGAGAGCCACTGTCCCACCTGCTCGAAATGCCCGAGCACTACTGCGAGAGCTGCGGTATGTTGCTCACGCCCGATGACTGCGGCACCGACGCTACGGGCACCACGACCGATCATTACTGCAAATGGTGCTACGACCACGGCAAGTACACCTACGAGACCACGATGGAAGCGATGATTGAAGACTGTGCTCCGCGCCTGGCGCAAAACACCGGCATGTCGCTCGACGAAGCCGTTTCGCTCATGGGCGCCGTCCTGCCGCAACTGGAGCGCTGGCGCACCGTGCAGGAAAACGAGGAACGCTACGGTGCCGAAGCTCGAGCTCGCTATGGCGATGAAGCCGTCGATGCGGCAAACGACGCGCTGCTGGACATGGACCCTCAGACATGGAACGACATGAAGGAACTTGAGCGCGCCATTTTGGGCCAGCTCTCGATTGCCATGGGCGATAGCGAACCGGAAGGCAGCGAGGCTCGCAAGCTCGTCGCGATGCATCGCCGTTGGATTGCTCTCAACTGGGGCAGCGAGCCCCAAGACGAGGCATACCTGGGGCTCGCCCACGGCTACCTCGCCGACCAGCGCTTTGTTGACTACTACGACAAGCCCTGCGGCACCGGAGCCACGGCGTTTCTGGTCCTGGCCATCGAGTCGTCGCTGGCCTGCGCTTAGACTGCAGCGGCTTTGGGTATCTCAATCAAAACCCCAACCGATTGGAGACCCATGGCTGCTAATCACGAACTCGTGCTGTACGTTATGACCGGATGCCCGTATTGCATTAAGGTCAAGCGCTTCCTGGCGGATAACGGCGTAACCATCCCCGAGCGCAACATCTCGACCGATGCCGATGCCGAGCAGACGCTCATCGCCGTCGGCGGAAAGCGTCAGGCTCCCTGCCTGTTCATCGACGGCAAACCGCTCTACGAGTCAAGCGACATCATCGCATGGGCGCAAGAGAATCTGCTCTAACACGCGCATCGCGACCGGCTCGCCCCAACCCATACGACAAAAACATGTACACCAGCATCCAAAGTCGACCATTTTCGACATCTTTGGATGCTGGTGTACAACTTTTTAGGTAGTCATTGGGAACGTTCTTAAATGACCGCTCGTTAAAGACCCCTCCCCGATGACTAGACGACAATCCTATTCCCCTATCTCTTTCCAGCATTGCGGGTCGGCATCGTACATATCACCCGTGTAGCCGTATGTCACCGCAGGACACCCGCGGCACCAACCGAAGAGCTCGCATTTAGAGCATTTCTTGAACTTCTTAAAATCGCGCTTGGCTTCCATTTGCGGAGAGAAGAAGAGTTCCTCGAGCGAGCTCTCGGCAACGTTTCCCACTTTGCTCTCCATGCGGCGGCACGCGTAGACGTCGCCCGTAGGCAGCACCGTCATATGGCCCGTACCGCAGTGGCAGCCGTCATAGATCATGCCGGGCTTGGCATCCTCAGGAATGGTGAACTTACCCTGTTCCCACAAAAGAAGCGTCCACAGGTGGTCCTTGAGCTGGAAGAACGTCTTGCGGCCCGCCGCCTGATGGAACTCCATACGCTCCTGTGCGGCCAGCAGCACATCGCGATACTCCAGCGGTTCCAAATGGAACTCGTCACGCTTTTGGCCCGACGTGGGGCAGTACCGACCAAAGGCGAACACGTCGACCTCGAGGCTTGCCACCAGATCGATGAGCTGCGGCAACTCGGCAGCATTCATGCTCGATACCGTGTTCATAACGGCAACCCAGATACCCGCGCGCTTAAGACAACCGATAGCACGCATGGTCTCGACAAACGAGCCGGGTTTACGGAAGTAATCGTGCGTTGCCTCGAGTCCATCAAGCGAGAGCTGGTATTTGCGACAACCCAGCTCTTTCATGCGAGCACAGACCTCGTCGGTCAGATGGAACGGATTGCCCATTACGCACCACATGAAACCGCGCTGGTGCAAGAGCTCGGCAAGGCGCCAAAAATCGGGATGAAGAATGGGGTCGCCACCTGTAACGTAAAAGTACGGCTGACGACCGATGCGCTCGCAGAGCGCCTGGGCCTGATCGACGACCTGGACCATCTGTTCCCACGGCATGCGCTTAAAACCGGCGCAGGCACCGTTGGCAAAGATATAGCAATGTTTGCAACGCTGATCACATTCATCCGTAATATGCCATTGGAAGGCAAACGCAGGCTTTTGCATCGTGGGACTCCCTTGGTCGATGTTGAAACTGATAACGGTATTTGGGCTACAGGCGCGCAACGGCGCCGACGGGACAATTCTCGACACAGGCACCGCAATGCAGGCAGTGCTCGGGCTCTATGCGATATGAGTCTCCCGGCTCGATGCACTTCTGCGGGCAGTGCTCAAGACAGGTGCCGCAACCGATACACGCATCGGCATCGATGCAGAAGCCCTTGACGGGCGCAGGTGCCATGCTCTCGTCCAAGGTAAAGACCGCACGCTCGATGGGATGAACTCCCAGGTTAAAGTAGTCGAGCACTATGTTCTCAACCTTAAAGATGATGTTGATCTCGCGCGTATCACCGGGATACACGTTCGCAAGATACGGCTGCTCGGCGTAAATCACGTCGCGCCAGTGAACTTGCTCGGAATCCGAGACGGGGGTGGCAACGCCGGACATGCGGATCATCTCGTTAAATCGCGTGTGGACGAGCGTTTGGACACGCCCGTCGGCCATAAGCTGACGAGCCATCTCCTTGCCACGTGCCGTGAGAAAGTAGATAGCACGGGGCTCGTAATGGACGGCGCTCACGCAGCGAATTTGCGGTGCGCCACTTTCGTCCACGGTTGCCAGAGAGAGCGTCCCGGCAAGCTGCATCTTTTTGAGGCAAGTCTGAGCATCCATTACGAGTCCCTTCCTAGCGATTGCTTACTGAGCGTCGGCAGCGCCGCAAGCGGTGCCGCAGGCAGGGGCAGCAGCCGGGTCAGCAGAACCGCAGGCAGGAGCAGCAGCCGGATCGGCAGAACCGCAAGCGGGAGCGGCCTTGGGGTCGGCGGAGCCGCAAGCGGGCGCAGGATCGGCAGTACCGCAGGAGGCGAAAGCGGCAACGTTCTCAAGATTCTCGGACATGGCATTTCCTTTCGGTCGAGGATGGCCAGTCGAAGCCATCCAGTTTTTGACGCTCCTTGCGTCTATATGCATCATGCAAAAAGCGCGCAACGACCAAAAGAAGGCACCAATCTATTAGCCAGTTACCAAAAGGTAAGTAGTAGCCGCAAACGACAGCGGCTGCGATAATGAAAGCTGTCCACACGATTGAGGAGTCTCCATGCTTACCAAAGAAGAACTGCCTCCCTGCCCTGTTGCCACGTGTTTTCAACTCTTTGGCAACAAGTGGAAGATCTATATCATCCAACAGCTCATAGACCATCCCATGGGCTTCAACGCGCTGCATCGCGCTATCCCCGGCATTAGCCAAAAGGTGCTTTCGTCCAACCTTAAGGAAATGGATACCGCGGGCCTCATCACGCGCACCGTCATCCCCGAGACACCCATCCGCACCGAATACGCACTCAGCGAGCTGGGCCACAGCCTTATGCCCATCATCGACTCCCTTGTGGAATGGGGTACCGACTATCAGCAGCTCGTGCGAAACTCCTAACAGCGGCGGGCTTCTGCAAATTGAGCGCCGTGGGGCATATCGCTCCACGGCGCTTACCTTTTTGTGCCTTCTTTTGAAGAAACGAGTTAGGCCGCACACTACTGTCGAATGAAACCATCTCAATCGAACAGGAGGTCGGCCATGAATCAGGCAGAGCGCCGTGTTTGGCTTATCAAGGCATTGCTCGATGAGCGACCAGACGGGCGCAGCATTGCTGTACCTGCCGGAGCCAGCGAGCAGCGCGATTTGCTTCGAGCCCTTATGAACGTACGCCCGCCCGAGGCGCTTGCGGCCGAGACGCTCGACATACAAGACACCTACTTGCAGCAACGCCTTCTTGAGCGCGGCGGAGCGACCGATGCCAGCACGCTCCCCTACCGCGATCGCATTGCCGTCTGGCGAGGCGACATTACGCTGCTCAAGGCCGACGCCGTCGTCAATGCCGCCAACAGTCAGATGCTCGGCTGCTTTGTGCCAGGGCATCGCTGCATCGACAACGCCATCCACACCTACGCCGGCATGCAGTTACGTCTGGCGTGTGCCAATCTCATGGACGAGCAGGGGCACGAGGAACCAACAGCACGCGTCAAGGTTACGCCGGCGTTCAATCTACCCAGCAGCTACGTTTTCCACACCGTCGGCCCTATCGTGCCCAGTCATAAGCCTGGCCCTCGCGAGGAATTGCTGCTACGGCGCTGCTACGCCAGCTGCTTGGAAGAGGCGACACGCCGAGGACTCGGCACGCTTGCATTCTGCTGCATCTCGACGGGCGTGTTTGGTTATCCGCAAGATGCCGCCGCGCGCGTGGCCATCGATACCGTTCGTCATCATCTAGACCATAACGACCCCAACCTTAAGGTGATCTTCAATGTATTTCTCGCGTCTGACGAGGCAATCTACCGCAGCCTTCTCCAAACAAATCGATAAGCTCCGAGCTGCACTCGATGCATCTGACGCCGTGGTAATCGGTGCCGGAGCAGGACTCTCGACCGCCGCCGGATACACCTATTCGGGCAAGCGTTTCGAGAAGCTCTTTGGCGACTTTGCCGCACGCTACGGCTTTGCCGACATGTATTCCGGTGGCTTCTATCCCTATGATTCGCTCGAGGAGTACTGGGCGTTTTGGAGCCGCTACATCATGTGCAACCGATACGACCCCGTACCAACGCCGCTCTACGAACAGCTCTTGAGCATAGTGCGCGACCGCGACTACTTTGTGCTGACCACAAACGTGGACCATTGTTTCCAGCGCGCCGGCTTTGACAAACAGCGGCTCTTTTACACGCAGGGAGACTACGGCCTGCTCCAATGTAGCAAGCCTTGCTGTCAGGAAACACGGGATAACGAAGAGCTCGTACGCCATATGGTCGCCGACCAACAGGACCTGCGTATCCCGTCTTCGCTTGTGCCCCATTGCCCTCACTGTGGCGCCCCGCTTACGATGAACCTGCGCGCCGACGATACGTTTGTGCAGGATAAGGGGTGGTACACTGCGGCCAATCGCTACCAGGATTTCCTGCGCCGCCACAGCAACATGCGCGTTCTGTTCTTGGAGCTTGGCGTAGGCGGCAACACGCCCGTTATCATCAAGTATCCGTTTTGGCAGATGACGGCCAAAAACGAGCGCGCCACGTACGCGTGCGTTAACCTTGGCGAGGCAGTCGCTCCGACAGAAATCGCCAATCGCAGCATTCTGATCGACGCCGGTGCCGAGCGCGTAATCGAAGCACTTGCCGTCCAGGCCGTCAGATAGCGGAGACAATACTGTTTTCAAACATGTACACCAGCATCCAAAAACGACATTTTTCGACATCTTTGGATGCTGGTGTACAACTTTTGGGTAGTCATCGGGGACGTTCTTAAATGGCCAGTCGTTAAAGAACGTCCCCGATGACTAGTTAGCCGTGGAAGCAGGCTGTGGGTGCGAGCGGTTGCTCGCGGAAGACGCGGTCAACGGCGGCGCGATATTCATCGACCTTCTTGGTTTTGCGCACGAGCTTGTGGACGGTGGCGGAATCGGCGAAAGCGCACTTGGCGTAGAACCACCACTCCTTCATGCGAAAGACCGCGTTGCCGCCGATCTCGTCCGCATAGGCCGCAAACAGCATGTCGTGGAAGCGTTGCAGCTCGGCAGCGGTCGCCGCAGGGCCGCCCTTGACCATGCGGGCCAGTGCAGGATTCGCAATTAAGCCGCGCCCCAGCATCACGTGGCGCGTGCCGGGATAGGCCTCCACCAGCGCATCCATATCCTCAAGATCAAAGATGTCACCGTTATAGGCCACCGGAAACGGCGCACGCTCCAGCGTCTCGCCATAAAACGCTTTGCGCGGCGAACCCGTGTAACGATCCTTTTGCACACGCGGATGCACGATCAGCTCTGCCAGCGGCATGCGACAGTACAGATCGAGCACGCGCTCGTATTCGCCGTCATCCTCGAGTCCCAGTCTGGTCTTAACGGACACCGGCAACGGCGAGCGTTCGCACACGTCGCTCAAAAACACCCTGAGGTCATCCAGGTTGCGCAAGAAACCCGAGCCCTTGCCCTTGGCGACGACCGTTCCCGAAGGACAACCCAGGTTAAGGTTGACCTCGCGATAGCCCATATCGGCAAGCACCTGCGCTGCCCACACAAACTCGTCCGCATTCTTGGACATAAGCTGGGGAACGACGTTGAGTCCCTGGTTGTTGGCCGGATCGACTTCCTTAAACGCCTTACCGCCAAAGCGATTGCCCACCCGCGGCGGCGGCAAAAACGGCGTGTAGTAGCAGTCGAGCGCGCCAAAGCACTCCGCATGCACGCGACGAAACACATGCCCAGTAATCCCCTCCATAGGGGCCAGCGATAAATACATCAACATCCACTCTCAACTCAATGTGACAAAGGGACAGTCCCTTTGTCACATTGCAAATCATCATACGAGTGCTTATTTTGGCACACATACGTATCGGGCGGCATCATCGCGTGGGCACAGGAGCACCCGCTCTAAACCAGGGCAGTCGTGGCACTTTTACCGCATAACCTGCGCTCACCGGTGGCGGGATTCTCTATACTGAGTCACATATGACGGCATCGCGCCACAACGACCGCCACAACACCAAGGACCAGCCATGGCAGCACTCTCCGAACAAGAACGTAAGCGCATCCAGCGATACTGCATCTGCCCCAAGGTTGCCGGAGCGGCGCTTGCCATGGCATTCGTGCTGCCCTTATCGATCATTCCCTTCGAAATGATCGACGACATTGTCTTCCATCACGAAGGCTTCCAAGAGACGGGCATGATGACCGCCTTGGTGCTCACCGCCATCGAGCTCGTCATATTCTGTTATTGCGTTCTCGCCCCGCGCTTTGGCATGCGTGGCAAGCAGTGGAAGGAAATGCAGTACCGGCTCGCCGTCGAGCAGAGCGAGAAAGACCGCTCGGCACAGATCGCAGGCGTTGTTGGCACGCAGGCCGCCGCACGCCTGCTCAAGAACAGCGACAACGAGGCTGCACGCAACCTGGGCGGCGCGGCAGAAGTCGCCGCTGCCGCAGGCGCCGTCGCCACCGCGGCAGACGTGCTTGCCGAGAGCTTTGCCAACGCGAAGGCCATGGCAGAGGCCTGTGGCGTGCCCATCCCCCGTGCAAAAAAGTGGATCGTCGCGCTTGTGGCGCTACCCCTCGCAATCGTGTGCGGTGCCTATATCCCACAGCTGGCGCAGGGAAACATCGAGATGCAAGAAAACGCCGCGGCCGCGGCCGAGCAGATCGCCATCGCTCGCAAGGCGCTCGAGCCCTCATGCGAGTACGTGTCCGCCGATGACCCCTGCGAGCGATATCAAGATTACGGCTACCACGTCCGCGGCTATCTGCACGACGGCGACTCCGATGCCCAGAAGACCTATACGTACCTGGATTTTGACAACAAGGGGACGCTCACGGAAGTGAGTTACGCGGCAGAGGTCGACCCCGATGCGAGCCTCGAGGACAACCTCGCCCGTATCGAGCTCGACCTTGGCGAGCTTTCCTCTGTCGTCCAAACCATAGACGTCAAGACCGCAAGCCCCGAGCTCCTAGCACCGCAGAAGCTCCCCGAAGAGTTTAGGCAGGCTTTTTTGAACGGCTCGCTCTACGAGAGAATCTCTATCAGGACGAGTGACGACCCCGTCAAAGCGTGTTACTCGTTTGACACGGAACCTGAGGACGAGTTTGACGAGTACACCCATCCAACCATCCGCATCACGCTGATGGGCAAAACAAGCTAGGCGCAGAGAGGGACGTGGCAAAAGGGCCGCCCCTTTGCCACACCTCTGTCACATTATTCGGAGCGCAGGGCTTCCACGGGGTCTTTCTTGGATGCGCTGCGGGCTGGCAGTAGGCCGGCGACGACCGTCAGCAGTACCGAGATCGCAATAAGCACCAGCGCATCCTGTACGGGCAGGCTCATCAGGTTGGGAACCTGCTTGGTCGCAAGCGCCCAGGAATTGACCGGGAAACTCACAAGCACCACGACGACGATAGCGAAAACGCCGGCGATGAGACCCTCGATAAAGGTCTCGGCGTTAAACACGTTGGCAACGTTGCGCTTTGACGCGCCGATGGCACGCAAAATGCCAATCTCCTTTTTGCGTTCCAGCACGCTGATGTAGGTGATGATGCCGATCATGATGGAGCTCACCACGAGGCTGATGCTCACAAACGCGATGAGCACCAAGCTGATGGTGTTCACGATGTCGGTCACCGAGCCCATGATGATGCCCATATAGTCGGTGTACGAGATCGCCTGCTCATCGTGGCCGGCAGCCTTGACCTGCTTGTTATACGCATCGATATGGTCGAGCACACGCTCCTTTGCCTCAAAGTCACGCGGGAAAATCTTGACCGAGATGGGGTCGGCCTCGTCCGCATAACCCAGCGTGGTCAGGTTGTTGTCGTAGGTAAGCTGCGACGCCTTGGCGTAACTCATCATGAGTGAACTCAGGTCCTCGGCATCCATATTGAAATGGATGGCGCGCGCAAAGGCGTTCGCATCCACGTGCATGGCGCTCGCCAGATTGGCAAAAGCCGATGACATCTGCGTCGCCATCTGGTCCATAAGCCCCGCCGCGCCCGCCTTGAGCTGGGACGACACCGTCGCTGCAATCTGGTTGCCGAGCGATTGCATCACCTGGTCCATAGCCTGCTGCAAATAGGGTGCAAGCTGCTTTTGCACATAGTCGGTCATAGCCTGCTGCAGTCGCTCCGCCAGTGCGTCTCCGCCCAGCGCTTTGAGCTGTGCCAGGCATTGCTGCGCCGCGGTATCGTTCTCAAGATACGCCGAGAACGCATCAGCGAGCTTCGATGCGTCCTTAAGGTCCTTGGGCGTCAGCGCCTTAAACTGATCGGACTGCATAAAGCCCTCAAACAGCTGGTTGGCAAGCGCACCCACCTGCTGCATCTGCTCGGGCGTGAGCTCCAAGCCATCGAAGATGCCCGAGAAATCGGGAGTTGGCGCCTTGGCCATAATGTCGCTGAAGTCGATGTCCTTGCCTACGCCCGAAAGGTCGATATCCAACCCGGACAGGTCAAGACCTGACAGATCCATGCCGCCGGCCACGCCCGAGAGCGCAGATGCATCGAACGAGAACGCGCTCTTGAGCGCCGCCTCGTCAACGCTGAACATGCTGCTCAGATCCACGCCCTGCTTGGCCTCGCCCTGCAACTCGTCGAACGTCTTGCCGGTAAAGGCATCCGTCTCGGGGTGAGCAAGCTGCTCCTGCACGATCTGCGAACCGGCAGCGCGCTCCATAAGCTGGCGAGTCAGCGCATGCGTGTAGGCGATACCGGGCGAAAGGGCACTCGCGTTGGCCGTCTCGTTGGGTCGCACCACGCCCACGATGCGCACGTCGATCCCGTCGGCAACCTTGGCCGCCATTAAGTCGGCGTCGTTGGACATGTCAGTCCATGTGCCCGTCTCGTCATTTTTGCGATAGGCATCGGCCGGCGACAACACCTTAAACGTGGTGGACAGCGCATCGTCGTACGTAAAATCCGTAATGGTCTCCGACGTCTCGACCTTACCGTCAGCTGTCATGGCACTGTTGACCAAGCTGTTGAGCTCATCGATATCCAGCGCACCGATGCTATAGAGCGTGTAATCGCCCACCGTGCCACGGCTCGAAAGCACCATTACGGCTTCGTTAGCAGACGTAGGCCAATGCCCCGCCACGACATCGTACTGGCTGTCGAGCAGGCTCTGGTCGTCAATCATCTCATTAAAAACCGAGGTTCCCATGGATTCCATGCTCACCGTTGCCGCCGAGCTCGCGCCTCCGCTCATGGCCTCGGTCATGGCGTTGGGCACCAGCCGGACAGGCTTCTCATCGCCCTTGCCGGCACGATAGACAACCGGCGTCACGCCATAGCCGTACTGGATGGCATTGACCTCTTTATCGATGCCGTCGCCACCGGCATCGAGCCATGCCTTAAAGCTCGTCATATCGTTGGACTTAACACTTGCAAACATATCCTTTACGGCCGTGACCACAGGGATCTTATCGGTTCCCTGAGCCTTGCCGTCGGTGCCGTCGTCGGACGAACCCTCGTTTTTGGACGTATCGTCATCCGCAGCCCCCTGCCCGCCCATCATGGACGACAGGTCGTAATCCTGCTTGGAAATGGTGAGCGGGTAGCTCGAGAGCGTGTCCTCCTCGACCTTTTTGATGTAGCCGTTTACACCGTTGGACAGCGCCAGAATCGCCGCGATACCGATAATGCCGATCGAGCCCGCAAAGGCAGTCATGGCCGTGCGGCCCTTCTTGGTCATGAGGTTTCGGGCAGAAAGCCCCAGCGCCGTCACAAAGCTCATCGAGGTTTTGCGCGTAGGCTTAGCCTCGCGGCACGCAGCATTAGCAGCATCGAAGGGGTCGGAATCGTCGGTGATCTTACCGTCCGCCAGGTTGACGATGCGTGTGGCGTACTGGTACGCCAACTCAGGATTGTGCGTGACCATAATAACCAGACGGTCGCGCGCAACGTCCTTGAGCAAATCCATGACCTGTACGGATGTCGTTGAATCCAAAGCACCGGTCGGCTCGTCAGCCAGCACAATCTCGGGATCGTTGATCAGGGCACGGGCGATGGCCACGCGCTGCATCTGCCCGCCCGAAAGCTGGCTCGGACGCTTGTTAATGTGCTCGCCCAGGCCGACTTTCTCCAACGCCTCGCGCGCACGCTGGCGGCGCTCGGCATGGCCCACGCCCGTGAGCGTCAGCGCCAGCTCCACGTTTTCCAAAATGGTCTGATGCGGAATGAGGTTATAGCTCTGGAACACAAAGCCGATGCGGTTGTTGCGGTAGGCATCCCAATCGCGATCGTGAAAGTCCTTGGTCGAAATGCCGTCGATGAGCAGATCGCCCGAGTCAAAGTGGTCGAGTCCGCCAATAACGTTGAGCATCGTAGTTTTACCGGAGCCCGAGGGACCCAGAATGGCCACGAACTCGTTATCGCGAAAAGACAGGCTTACGCTGTCGAGCGCCACCTGCGTAAACGACTGGGTAACGTACCTTTTGCAAATACCTTTGAGCTCCAGCATGGACGGCAACCTCTCCCGCGCGGGCACGCTCGCCCGCTCTCCCCCGCCGTTCGTATTCGACGCGTTTGTCCTACTCTATCCCCGTTTTCTGCCGGTACCAGTGAGAAATGTAGGGAACCGCATTGAAAAACGAACGGGACGGCGCCTAAAAGAAGAGGTCCCGAGCGGGACCTCTATATGGTGGAGATTATCTTGAAAGGTAGCGGACTACTTCGCACAGCGACACACGATCCTCGCTATGCTTTACGCGTTTTTTACTGCTCGCTATTCGCAATCGCCTGGTCGATAAGCTTGTCGAGTGCTGCGCGCTGCTCAGCGGAGCTGATGGCGCCCACGATGGGCTCCCCTACGATGTTGCCATTCTGATCGATGACATACGTTGTCGGGAACGAGAACAGATTTGACGTAAACTTGCCGGCCTCGCTATCCGACTTGAACCAGATGTTCTTATACGTCACGCCCTTCTTGCTCAGCACGTCCTTGGCATCTGCGATCTCGCCCTTGTTGCCATCGAGCGTAAAGGAATTGACGCCCACGACCTGGCCGCCCTTCTCGGCAAGCTCCTGATTCAGTTTCTCAAGATCGCCCAGCTCGCCCACGCACGGCTTGCAAGTGGTGAACCAGAAGTTCATGACGGTGACCTTGTTCTTAGAGAACAGCTCGTCGCTGTTCACGTCGTTGCCATCCAGGTCCTTGCCCGTAAAGCTGGGGAACTTCGTCGCCTCGCTCGAAGCATTGGTGCCAGCCGTCATGCCAGCGGCCGAAGCGTCAACGCTCTCGCCTGCGCTCGGTGTGCTTCCACAGCCGGGAAACTTCTTTTCCAGGCTCTCAAGCTTGTCCTCGATCTCCTTGATCTGCTGCGCGCCGGCCTTGAGCGTCTTAAGCTCATCTGCCGTAAACTCGTCTTTGGCGCCGTCGATGGTCTTGAGCAGGAAATCGCCGTAATTGCTGCCATCCTCAATCATTGTCGACTCTTTATTTGCTGCATTGAATACCTTTTCCCACAGCGCATTATCACTCGAAAGGATATCGTTCTCCTTCTGCATGAGCTTCGCATACAGCTCGGCAGCCTCGTCGGCGTTGGCCGGCTCTTGCGCAATGAGCTCCGCGATCTTTGGATCGGAGCCCGTAGATTCGCTCGCGTTGCCGCCGGGCGCCGAACACGCCACTAGACACAAGGCCAGCACCGGCACCATAAACAGGGCCGCAATCTTAGAAAGCTTCATGGTCATTCCTCCGTTTTGTCGAAGCTTGTTTTACTTTTTATCGGCGGTCAGAGGGAGCTTTTCTGCCGACACATCCAGGCCGTAGCGATAGCTGATGGCATCGACGGGACAGGCCCCGATGCATTTTCCACACCGGATACATTCGGCATGATTGGGTGCGCGGGTCACATCGACGTCCATCTGACAAACCTTTGAACACTTGCCGCACGAGACGCATTTGCATGCGTCGACCTGTATCCCCAGTAAGGACACCTTATTCATGAGCGCATAGAACGCGCCGAGCGGGCAAATCCATTTGCAGAAGGGGCGATAAAACAAAACGCTCAGCACCACCACGGCAATGAGAACGACAAGTTTCCAGGTAAAGAGCTGCCCCAGCGCAGATCGAATGCCGGCGTTGGCAATGGCCAGCGGAATGGCGCCCTCGAGCACGCCCTGCGGACAGATGTACTTGCAAAAGAATGGGTCGCCCATGCCCACGTCGTTAACCACCAAGACGGGCAGCAGCACCACGGCAAACAGCAGCACAACGTATTTGATGTACGTGAGCGGCTTAAGCTTTTTCGTGGAAAGCTTTTTGCCGGGAATCTTATGAAGCAGCTCCTGCAGCCAGCCAAACGGGCACAAAAACCCGCATACAAATCGTCCCAGCAGCACGCCGAGCAAAATGAGCGTACCGGTGACGTAGTAGGAGAAGTTGAACTTAGATGAACCCACCACCGATTGGAACGACCCAATGGGGCACGCGCCCGATGCCGCGGGGCACGAATAGCAGTTAAGCCCAGGTACGCAGACTGTTTTTCCCGCACCCTGATAGATGCTGCCTTTGGCAAAGTTTGGCAGGTGAATGTTGGTGACAAGCGTCGCCGCCGCCTGAATGAATCCGCGAAATCGGGCCAAAACATGCGACGCAGTGTTTTCTCTTTTATCCAATTCCGATACACTCCAAGCACAGCCTAATCGCTTTGGCCAGCACGGCATCCGCCTCGCCACGCATAACGCCAAAGCACACCATGGCAATTCCGACGATCAACAAAGCGACCTGTACCACGGGTTTTACCGCTTTGAACAACCTGACCACTCCTTTCGTTACGCGACCATTGGACCATATCGACCATAAAATCCGTGTTAAGCGCGATTTGGAATGTGCAAGGAGCCTGTTATGCATATTTTGATCGTCGAAGACGAGCGAGCACTGTGCGACACAATCGCACGCAGCTTGCGAAACCTGGCATACAGCGTCGACTGTTGCCATGATGGGCAGGAGGCACTCGACCTGCTGGGCGTCGAAGTCTTTGACCTCGTGGTGCTCGACCTCAATCTTCCCCGTATTGACGGCATGACCGTGCTCAGGGAACTTAGGAAAACCGACTGCGAGACCAAGGTACTGATTCTGTCCGCGCGTGGCGAAGTATCCGATAAAGTCGCTGGACTCGATGCCGGCGCCAACGATTACCTCACCAAGCCGTTTCATCTGGACGAGCTTGCGGCAAGGATCCGCAGCCTTACCCTCAGGCGTTTCGCACAAAGCGACATAGTATTAACCTGCGGAAAGCTCTGCTTTGACACCAAGGCGCGCATCGCTTCCGTGGACAGCGAGGCTCTATCTCTTACACGCAAGGAAACGGGAATCCTGGAATACCTGATGCTTAATCAGGGGCGGCCGGTAAGCCAAGAGGAGCTTATCGAGCACGTTTGGGATAGCAGCGTGAACAGCTTTAGCAACGCAACCCGCGTTCACATCTCGTCGCTCCGAAAAAAGTTGCGCAGCACTTTGGGATACGACCCGATTCGCAATCGGATTGGAGAGGGCTACGTTATGGAGGATGGCGAATGAAAAGGCTTCCACTGCAATGGCGCATAACGATCATGACGGCACTGCTGACGTGTGCGGCGTGCGTGCTAACGAACTGCTTGGTCGGCTATACGGGCATGCGCTACATGGATGCCATCGGCAGCGACATCTCGGCCTTTAACGCTGCCGGC
Organism: uncultured Collinsella sp.; assembly: GCA_934617135.1. Taxonomy (GTDB): domain Bacteria; phylum Actinomycetota; class Coriobacteriia; order Coriobacteriales; family Coriobacteriaceae; genus Collinsella. Next base: position 23,980 of record CAKTUC010000006.1, read on the forward strand.
GTGGATTCGCCCCAGGCGTTTGACCCAACAAAAACAGCCCTCGATGACGAGGTCACGATCGTTGTAAACGACGCACAGGAATCTTTTGGCTCGACAGCCTGGCGCATCACGGCTGGAATCACGCTACTTGGCGGCGTACTGGCATACTTTGCGAGCGGCCGTGCGCTCAAACCTCTGCGGGCTTTTGCCGCTCAGGTAGAGCGCGTGCAGCCTGACAACCTAAGCGAAATCAGACTCAGCGAAGATGTGCCCGCCGAGCTACAACGATGCAGTGCCTCTTTCAACGACATGATCGCCCGTCTTGGCGAAGGGTTCTCTGCACAGCGTCAGTTTACCGGCAACGCCGCACACGAGCTGCGAACCCCGCTCGCCCTTATGCAAGCGCAGATTGAACTGTTTGTCTCCGAGCACCCCACATCGCAACCTCAAACAGCCGAGCTGCTCGGCCTGCTACAAGAACAAACCGAGCGGATGTCGCGAATGACCAAGGTGCTGCTTGAGTTGAGTGAGCTCCGCAGCGTTCCCTGCGAGGACGATATTGAGCTTGGCCCCCTGTCCGAAGAAGTCCTCACCGACCTCACTCCGCTTGCCGAGCATAAAGACATCGTCCTCAATTGCAGTGGAGGCGCTTTGATAATCGGAAGCGACACGCTCCTCTATCGGCTGGTGTTTAACCTGGTCGAAAATGCCATCCGTTACAGCCGCCCCAGCTCGACTGTCAACGTCTCCATCTGCGATAACAACAGCCACGTGTTCCTACGAGTCGAGGATCAGGGCCCGGGAATACCCGAGCAGTACCGTGAGAGCATCTTCCAGCCGTTCTTTCGCCTGGATAAATCCCGTAGCAGGGCATATGGCGGCGCAGGACTCGGGCTAGCGCTTGTTTGGGAGATTGCAGCGCTGCACGGCGGCACGGTTGAGGTCGAAGCAAGTTCCAAGAACGGGACCACCATGCTCACGACCCTTCCAAAACGGACCGCAGAGCCAACCGAACAGTAAAACGAAAGGGGTCCCGCACACGTTTGCGCGGGACCCCTCTCTGTCAATGCAATTCGCCCAAAAGAATAAAAGCCTACTCCCACTCGACCGTGCCGACGGGCTTGGGCGTGAGGTCGTAGCAGACGCGGCAGATGCCGGGAACTTCGGCGGTGACGCGAGCGGTGATGCGCTTGAGCAGCGCCCAGTCGAGCTCGGGCACCTCGGCGGTCATGACATCGACGGTGTTGATGCAGCGAATGATGCAGGGCCAGTCGTAGGCGCGCTTGCCCTCACGCACGCCGGTGGCGCGGAAATCGGGCACGACGGCAAAGTACTGCCAAATGGTCAGACCGGCATTGTCGATTTCCTCGCGCACGATGGCATCGGCCTCGCGCAGCGCCTCGAGACGGTCGCGGGTGATGGCACCCAGGCAGCGAACACCCAGGCCGGGGCCGGGGAACGGCTGACGCTCGACCATGTTCTCGGGCAGGCCGAGCTCGCGGCCGACCACGCGGACCTCGTCCTTGAACAGCAGCTTGACGGGCTCGCAGAGCTCAAACTGCAGGTCCTCGGGCAGGCCGCCCACGTTGTGGTGAGCCTTTACGCCGTCCTGGGACTCCAGAATGTCGGGATAGATGGTGCCCTGGGCGAGGAAGCTGACCTCGTCGCCAACCTTGCGGGCCTCCTCCTCGAACACGCGGATGAACTCGGCGCCGATGATCTTGCGCTTGGCCTCGGGTTCCTCAACATCCACGAGCTTGTCCAAGAAGCGGTCGGTGGCGTCAACGTAAACCAGGTTGGCATCCATCTGGTTCTTGAAGACGTCGACGACCTGCTCGCTCTCGCCCTTGCGCATGAGGCCGTGGTTCACATGCACGCAAATGAGCTGCTTGCCGATTGCCTTGATGAGCAGCGCTGCAACAACAGAGCTGTCAACGCCGCCGGAAAGGGCCAGCAGGACCTTCTTGTCACCGATCTGCTCACGGATTGCGGTGACCTGCTCGTCGATGAACGCCTGGGCAAGTTCGGGAGTGGTGATACGCACCATGTCGTCGGGACGCTTGTTGGGATCCATGCAGAGCTCCTTTTCGGTTCGATGGGAATGCGCTGCACATATGCAAACGCACCGTCATATGACCTCATTATATGCAGAACGAGGCCCATTTCCCATCGCTCCCATGGAGCTTTTTGCAGGGGCGGCAGTTTTTCTATATCCCAAGGTCAGCTAGGCTTCGATAACCACTTCGGGAACGATGTCGGTGAACTTGTCCTTTATACGCTCGGCGCACTCGTAGGCGATTCCCACAGCAGGACCGACATGTACGCCAATGACCGGACTCGCAGGAACGACCCTGACCTTAAAGCCAACAAGCGGATTGATGACCTCCTCAGCCCATTCCTCGGCCGGGGTCTTCGAACCGATGTAGTGCACGGTCAGGTTCCTAAGCCCACAAGCGGCGACGTCCTCTTGCCATATCTTGACGATCTTTGCCATGGCCCTCTTTTGCGTACGCGTCTTGCCCGCCGTGCTCGCCTCGCCGTCTTTGACGGTCAGAATCGGGGCGATGCTCATAACGTTGCCGATAAGCGCGGCGGCTTTTCCAATGCGGCCGCCCTTTTCCAAAAAGCGCAGGGACTCGGGCGTAAAGAGAAAACGCCCAGAATACAGCGTGTTCTCGGCGGCGGCGCACGCCTGCAGGTCCCGTCCATCGCGTGCGGTCTGGGCGGCAGCAAGCACGGCATGACCAAGCTCCATACAGTTGGTCATGCTGTCGATAACGGCAAACTTAAACCCGGGGTGCTCCTGAGCGACCTCGCGCGCAATGCGCAAAAAGGTCTCGAACGTGCCGGACATTTTGCTACTAATGAAGATGCCGAGTGCCTCGTCGCCGTCGGCCTGGATGCACTCAAGTAGTTCCTTGGCATCCTCTGGCGAGGGCTGGCTCGACGTTGGGACATCATCGACCATCTCGTAAATGTCCTGATAGAAAGCGTCCAGATCCGTCTCGGCCTCAACATAGCTCCTGCCACCACGGTTGATGACCAGCGACAACGCCTCAATGCCGAGCTCTTCCCTCATATCGGCGGGAATAGATGAGGTTGAATCGGTGATGACACGTATCACGTGCGCTGCCTTTCAGTCGTCCGCGATTTATCCGTGCCGCGAAGGCAGACACGCATGGATTCGTTATTGGACTTAAGTCCAATAACTATTGTAACCATTGCAGACAGGAGCATTCCGAGAGCTAGAACTTAGCACGCTCGCCCAGCGGTCACGTAATTTGACCAAGTAGCTATATTCCCAAATTAAATGTATAATTCCACTAGTGATGGGATTATACAAAAGGACTTGAATTGACCGACTTTATCTCCTATCTAAAAGAAGAGATGGGGCTTCCGATCACCGCCCTTGAATGGGGAGGCGCTAGCCATCTCCCGCTATATCTTGCTAAAGCGGCAAAATATCACTTGTGCGGTTGCAATGGGATTGACTTCATCGCCGCGGAGATAAAACAGGGATCTTCCCTTCCCGAGCTCAAAAGAATCTCTGTCCAGATTTCAAGCAGAACGAACCTTCCAGTTGTGCTCGTTGCACAGATTGATGCAAGGCAGCGCAAGGCCCTCGTATCGCAGGGGGTCCCATTCGTCGTTCCAGGCAGACAGGCCTTTCTCCCCATGTTGGGTTTCATTGCGAACGCCAGGAGAGATTTATCCCCCCTTTCTAAAGTCATGGCGCCCAGCGTCCAAGCAGCCTTGGTTGCTTTGGTAGCAAACCCTGACCTCCAGACATCCGAGGAACTGATGGAGATGACGGGCATGCCGTCGTCCAGCGTTTCACGAGCTCTCGACGACCTTTCCCGTAGAGGCCTCATAAACAAATCCAAGCAGGCACGTCGGGTAATCATCGAGCGTGATGGCTCCAAAAACCAACTAATTAAAAGAGCAATGGACTGCCTGCACAATCCCGCGGCACGTGTCATGTATGCAAGAAGGAGTAAAGACACGGGCTTTCTCCCGCTTGCGGGAGAAAGTGCCCTTTCCGAACGCAGTTTGCTAACTCCTCCCAAAGTTGAATGTCGTGCATTATCAAAAAAGGCCCTTAAGACAAATAGGTTTGAAGAAATCCAGCTAGGAGAGTTACCCGATGAAGAGACGGTTCAGCTCCAAATCTGGACATACGACCCGCTTGTTGCCGGGAGAGGCGAAATTGACGACGTGTCCCTTGCGCTGACACTCATCGATACAGAAGACGAACGCGTTATTGGCCAGCTAAATGCACTGTTTAAGGAGGAGTTGTGGTAGCAAGTGACGTTTATGGGCTGGATCGTTTCTCAAAATATATGGAAGGCCTGGAAGACTGCTACGCAGTAATAGGAGGCACCGCCTGCAGCATCATATTGAGCAACGCGGACCTCGACTTTAGGGCAACCAAAGATATAGATCTTATCCTGCTTATTGAAAACCGGTTTCCCGAGTCTGCGGCTGCGGTGTGGAAACTGGTAAGAGATGGCGGCTACACCTGCGGAAGAGGAAGTTCGGGAGACGTTCATTTCTACCGCTTCACCAAGCCAAACGCCGTCGGCTTCCCAAGCATGATAGAGCTTTTCAGCAAAGCGCCGTCTTTCATTCAAGAGCCTGAGGGACTAACGATTGTCCCGCTGCCCGCGGGTGATGAAACCTCGAGCCTGTCGGCAATCCTCCTAGATGAAGATTACTATGCCTATATGAAGTCCGGCCGCAAAACGATCAACGGTATTACGGTGCTTGATGAAGTGCACCTCGTCCCCTTCAAAGCCAAAGCTTTTCTCGATCTTTCGAAACGAAAGGCAGAGGGAGAAAAAATAGATTCGAGCGATATCAAGAAACATAAGAAGGATGTTTTCAGGCTGTCGCAGCTCTTCTCAATGGACACATCGTCCGTGCTCCCCGAATCAATACGAACGGATATGACAGAGTTCTGCAAGAAAGTCCAAATTGAGGGCGCCCCATTAAAACAAATGGGGATTCCCTTAACCCTCGATGATGCTCTTGATCTACTTCGCCGTGCGTACAACTTATAGTGGCACATCATACTAAGAGGGGAAACTCTCCTGCTGGCCCCAAGTGTCGTCTCTCGACAGCGGGGTACAATTACTGCCACTGTTGTCAGTTGTTGGGAGATGGAAGATGGACTGCGATGGTTGCGCGCGCGTTCCTATGCCGTTGATGTGCACCGCCTTTGTGCCGGGACAGATGGACGCTGCGGTTGCAAGCATTTCCGACCCCGATTCACGCACCATCGCCACGGCAGAAGCGCTGTACTTTCGCGGACAGGCCACCCTCGCTGCCAAGACGGCACGCCCCTATCTTGATGCCATCGATCCCGCACTGCGCTATTCTGCATGCTTCATCTGCGGATATGCCAGCCTGTCGCTCAACCGTATCTCTGACGCCCGCCGTTGCCTTGCGGGCATCCTCGATACGCCAGCTGACGAGGAATCGCCCGCCGTTCACGCCATGCACATTCTGTTCGCCTCGGCCGCAAGCGTCCTGCTGCACCTGCCTTCCCCGTATTCTGCCGAAGAGTTTTATCCGCTTGCGGCGCATCTGCCCGAAGGCCTGCGCCTGTTCGCCAGTTATGTGATGGCGCATGCCCTGTATCTGCGCGGTGAATACGGCCGCAGCCTGGGCATGGCGGAAAACGCCCTGATCATGAAACAAGGAAGCTATCCCATATCGGAGCTGTTCCTGCACCTGATAGCTTCCATGGCCTGTATGAGCCTCAAAAACGTCGACGCCGCAAAGGCGCATTTCGAAACCGCTTGGAGCATAGCGCGTCCCGATGGCCTTATCGAGCTTATCGGCGAGCACCATGGCCTTTTGCAGGGACTTATCGAGGCATGCCTAAAACAGCAATACCCTGACGATTTCGCACGCATCATCGAGATCACGTACCGCTTTAGCTACGGATGGCGACGCATCCACAACCCCGACTCGGGCGAAGACGTAGCCGACGATCTAACCACCACGGAGTTCACCATGGCGATGCTCGCCTGTCGCGGATGGACCAACGCCGAAATCGCACGTCATATGGGCGTATCACCGGGCACCGTTAAAAACCGCCTGTCCGGCGTGTATGCAAAACTTGGCATCGGAACTCGTGCCGAGTTGGTCGCGCATATGTTGCGCTAGCGGACCGCCTGCCAAACGCGCCACGCGCCCCAGCGCCCCCGCGCTTCCGCATTCGCATTTGGACATTTTGACCCTCGAACGGCACTACCGCTGCAGGGCGCCTTCTCGCATAATTTGAGTATTTCCTCCGATATTTGCGGGATGGGAGCCAAAAATGCTTGATCGCCGTTCGTTACTTGTTGCCGGAGCGTCCTCGCTGGCGAGCATTATGTTGCCGCGCGTGCCGGGCACCTCAAACGCCTTCGTACTGCCGTTTGCGCCCACCGAAGCCTATGCCGACGAAGAAGACCCCTTCAAGGTCCTCGTGCTCTCGCGCACCATGTTCGGCGTGGTGGTGGTCGACGTCGCCAACAAGATGAACCCTATCGCGGGTGCTCAGGTCACGCTGACGTCGCGCTATGCCGCAGGCAAACAGCTCACCGCCACAACCGATGATGAGGGTACAGCCATCTTTGAGGTTGCCCCGCTTTCGGAAGGCTACGTGGACGAGGCGACGCTCCTTGACGCGTATGACTTTAACGGCGGCATCTCCATCAGCATGCCAGGCTACCGCGATGTCGAGATTCCCCTTGCGCGTATCCAGGGCGGTACCGCCATTACCGCGCCCACGCGTCCGCTCTCCGACGGGGAGCCGTACTTTCGCCAGCTTACGTTCGACGAGTGGGACATCCAGTACGCCGACGCCACATTCATGGCGATGCCCAAAGACGATCCAACAAACGAGCAGTCCGACACGCATGCTTTTACCGTACAGGCCCATCTACCGCAGGGTGGGCAGGCGACGTTGCACATCAATAAGGTAATGCCCGCCGTGGGCAGCTCGCCCGAAACCGTCACGCAGATTGGCCAGGTCAAGGCCAGTGCAACGGGTGCGGATAATCTGGCGACGTTCACGCTCGAAGACAAGTTCCTCGATGCGGCGTCGGGCCTTTTGGAAGAAGGATGCAAACTTCGCTTTGTGCTCGACTACCAGGGCAAAACCTACACGCTCTCCTCCCCCATGGCCGTTGCCACCGCGCCGGCCTCAAAGGCAGAATCGGGCTCAACGACCATCATCCCCACCACCATGGACCAAGAGATCACTCCGTTTGATTTCCCCGCGGCGTTCCCCGGCATCGGCGGCAACAAGTTCACGTGTTGGATGCCCGCATTTCCGATCCTCTTCGATTTTTCGTTTGCCGGGTACGTGCTGTTTGGCGGCGGATACAAACCAGTCAGCTATATGAACGATTCGGGCAACCCTGATCCGGAGTACTGGAAGAAGTCGCCGCGCGAATCGGGCGCCAAGCAGGCAAACCGCTACCTCGACGAGATGGAGGGGAAGTGGAATCAGTACAAGAGCATGAGCGCCGGCTCGGGCACCGATCCAAGAAACACCAAGCTCCTTCGCCATCATTGCACGCTGCTGTTCACGATGGATATCGCAACACAGGTGTACGGATCGCTTGCCTACGACTGGGTAGGCAAAACTTGGGGCGATAACAACGATCCGGCGTTTGGCAATATTAAGGCCCTCTTCCAAGTAAAAACCGATCTCAACTGGACCGAGCAGTTTACCTTGGGCCCGGTGCCGTTTTTCCTAAACGTCAATCCTTGGGTGTTGGCAAAGCTGGCGCTCGCCGTAGGCGCCCACACGCACGGCAGCGGTGCGGCGTTCTTCAAAAACATTTCGCTCGACTATTCCAATACATCGGGATCATTCACCATCCAGATCGGGCTTGCCGTCACCTTTGGAGCCGGCGTTGCAGGCGTCGCCTCATCCGCCGTGCGCGGTGCTGCATCTCTCACGTTGTTCATCGGCTACGAAAAGGCAGACGGTCAGCAGCTTCCGCGACTGCGCGTGGGCGCAGACGTCGACGTCGACGTGATACTCCAGTTCATCATGTTCAAATGGACCACCAAGGCCTGGTCGGGGTCGTGGCCCACACTTCTCGATTCGTGGAACATGTCGGTCAACAACGGCAACCAGTATGTGCGCCAGCACTCTGAGCTGGCACTGGGCGGAGACACGCCATATACGCTGGATGCCCGCTTCGGCTCGGCCGGAAACGCCGAGACAGGTGATGTGCCGCAGTTTATCGCGTCAGCCACCATCGTCACCAATGCCGAGCTGCTCGCATGCGCCGAAGTTGCAGCCACCGCCGTAAACGTCGCGCCGGTCGTGCGCGATTGGGAGCAAGCGGTCACGCGCATTGAGCTCGACGCGGATGCAGAGAGCGATGACACGGGACAGGTCGAGCATTTCGTCCACGCTCTGATGGAGAATGACGAAAACGCCGCGCCGATGTATGAGTACACCTACATCGGGCAGGCGAGGAACGCCATTGCGGACTCGAACGCCAATTCTGCCGGCGTGTCGGAGGACGAGCGCGGCGGTATAAAGCCCTCGAGCGACAACGTACTCTTCACCGGCGTGCTCAGCGAAGCCCACATGAAGTTAGCGATGATTGCCGGCGTGGAGTGCCTGTTCCGTATCGCCTCGGTGCGTTACGGCGAGGATGGCCGCTCGCGCCTGGTGGTACACACGAAGGCAAACGGCGCGTGGTCCGCGCCCATGCCGGTCGACTTCCCCCTGGGCTTTGGCGAGGGCGACGTGGAGCGTGGCGGCACGTTCGATTACGACTTCGACGTGGTGGAATATACGGACGGGAGAGAAAACCAAGACGCCTACGTATTGCTGGTCTCGGGAGAGCGCCCCGAAGGCGACGCAACCCGGTTCGATACGGCAAGTACAGCCGGCATACTGTCCGTTGTGCGCCTACGCATCAGTAATAGCGAAGTTCGCGTGATATCGCACACGTCATGGCGCAGCATCTCGCGCGGCCGCCTGCAGGAGGATGGCTACCATTGCCTGCAATGTCCGCGTATCACAGTAGGCAAGACGCTTGTCGACGGGCGTCTGTCGGGCGCCTATCTCCACCGCCGCGGAGCCACCGCAGAAAAGGCGCTCGGCACCGAGGCAGAGGTTGCGCTGGAATGCTTTACCCTGTGGTCGGACGATTTGGGTGACAGCCTCACGTTCCGTCAGGTTCTCCGCTTTCCGCAAGCGCCGTCGAGCATCGAGCTGGGCGCGCCCGAGAATATCAACGGCAAAATGGTGGTGCCCGTCGCATACGAGACTGCAAGCGGTTGTGGCTGCGCATCGTACGCCGTGATCGGCCAGTCCATCGCGGGTTGGGGCGTTATGCCGCCAGATGCCACAGTGCCCCACGCGGTGCCGTGGCCGCAGCACACGGGCTTTTTGGCCACCGTCAACGAGCAGCTGCAGCATGTTACCTGGACGCGAGGCGCGACGACATTTGCAACGACACCCATGGGCGCAGCTGGCTGCGGCCCGGCATCGTTTAGCGTGAGCAACAACGGCAGGTGCGTGCTATACGTCGAGAACACCGACGGCAAAGTGGGGCAAACCTACGACGAAGAAGGCGAGCCGGTGGCGGTAATGGGCAAGCATTTCCGCATCTTCGCCAGCACCCTGATCGACGATCTGTTCACGGAGCCGTTCGTGCTCTGCGAGCTGGAGCACCCCATTGATCAGATAACGACGTTTTTGACCTCGGGCGGCATGCTCTCAGCGCTTGCCACGCACATCGTGAGCGCCGAGCAGAGCAAGGCAGAACTGCACGGCATCGAAGTGCCCTTGGTGGCATGCGCCACACCACTGGGCGCGATAGCCAACCTGGGCGCTGTGGTACCCGGAGCGGCAAGCGAGTCGTTTACGGTAACGGTGCGAAACGACGGCAACACGCTGCTGACCGCCGGAACAGTCGATCTGTACCGAGAGGGCTCTAACCAGCCATTCTCCAGCGCATCCATCGGATTCGGAGCGAACGCACGCATGGCATCGATCTACGACCCGGAGCTTGCCGAGGACGCATCGGCCAACGACATGGCTCACGTGAAGTACGCACTCGAGGCACTGGGCGAGCGCTTTGCCACGCACCCGCTGGTAGCCGACAACGGCAACGCCGTGCTGGCACCGGGTTGCACGGCACAGTTCCGCATGGGCTTTGCCATCCCGGAGAGCTGGAGCGACGAGGTGGGCAAACGCGTCACGCTCTACGCAAAGGCGCGTGACCTGGTGGCGCTCGACCCCGTAACGCTCGAAGAGATTCGACCGGGCGCAAACTCCGCGCTGGGCGGCGTGCTGCACGAGCTCCACATCCCCGACGCGGCATGCGAACGCGCGGAGGTGCTGGTGGGCGTAAGCAGCAACGCCGATGCGACGGGGCTTCACGACGCCCCGATGACCGTGGACAGCGATGGCGGCTCGAGCGGCGGCGGTTCTGGCACGGGAGGCAGCTCCGGCGGAAGCGGCTCTGGCAGCGGCAAGAGTCACGACAATAACAAGCGCTCCGGTAAATCAGGCATGCTCGCTGGCACGGGCGACAGCAACATCCCCCTGACGGCAGCCGCAGCAGCACTCGCCGCAGCCGGAGCCGGCCTCGTCGCCTACAGCGCCCGCCGCACGGCGCTCGAAAACGACACCGCCGATGAGGTCAATTCGGATAAGCCTCGCTAACTCCTAGTTGCTTTTGCGAGAGACGCCGGCTCGGCTCATCGAACATCAAAATGGGCTGATTCTGGATACCCAGAGCCAGCCCATTTGCGTACTAGATGTCGCCGGCGTCGTCGAGCTCTGCCTCAATCTTGGCACGACGCTTTTTCGCAGAGAAGAATGTTGCGCACAGGAGGGCAAACGTGGCCACGAAAATCGTCGCTCCGCAGCACACGCCCACTGCCAAGTTCGCCGCCCAAAAGACACTTTCGAGCGGAACGATCTGCGCCTCGGCGATGCAGCGCATCGCGGCGACAACAAGCGCGCTCACAGCTCCACTGAGACCACTGATAAGCAGGAAATACCCGGCAGGAAGATGCTCAGTCTGTCCAAAACGGTTGGTATCGACATAGCCCTTCCGCGTTTGCAGCACCACGCAGATTAGCATCACGATAACGAGCCACGCATACATGGCAGCCTCGAACGGTGTCGCAAAGAGGTGCGGCATTTCGCTGGCATCGCTGTGAACCCACGCGACCTGTCGAGCTATAAATTGATAGAAGAGAATTGCCAGCATGCCAAATGAAAGCAGCGCGAAGCCAATCTTGTAAATCTTTGCGTTTTCCGCCTCCAAGCGCTCATCCCTAGGGCCGGCATATTCACGCCACTTTTGCACGATTTTCAGATCTTCAAATTTCATAGCGACTCCTAAAGAGCGTTAGGGTCGGCGTCGGTCTCGTCTTCCCAAAACAAGTCGTTCAACGTGACGCGCAGCGCTTTGCAAATTGCCACGCACAAGTTGAGCGTGGGGTTATAGCCGCCCGCCTCAATCAGGCCGATGGTTTGGCGCGTAACGCCCACGGCCCCGGCCAAGTCAGCTTGCGAAAGGCCAGCCGCCGCGCGCGCCGCCTTCATGCGTAGGTTCTTTTTGCCCGGCATGGAGTTCCTTTCGAAGTAATGGACAGATATCCGTTGCAACATGACAGAAATATATTGCATCCATCAACGTATGTCAACTATATCTGTCATTGTGAAAAGCATGTCTGTCATGAGCGCGCAGGCACGGATTTCTTTCGATTCACTATTACATTCATCTTGATTTCGTTGTCACATTACCATATCTACCTCGTCATTTGCAGTCTTGTATCACCTCTCTCGTTGCGGTATTAAGCATTACCCACCGCAACTGAAAGGATGGTTTTAATGGATGCAAGCCCCTTGAGTCCCATATGCTCATCCGCTGCAGAATCGCTACGCACGATAATCAATAGCCACTTAGTCTCGGCAGGAATAACGATTACCGCGAGCGAGGCAGCCGATCTTGCAATGCATCGAGAACTCTGCCTACGGGACAACGAACGAATCGAGTTTGGAACGCCCGCCGTTGTGACGATTGCCGAGGAACTCGCCCCTTCCCCTTGTTTGAAAACCTGCGACGCGGCGGATGCCTTAACGCGTCTTCAGGAAGTGTTCTACCGAACAAGGGACGAGCTTGCCATCGAGGTACCAGACTCAGAGATTATCGAGGCCGTCTGCCATTGTTTCGATGAGCTGGGCAGCGCCTTCGACGTTGCAACGCTACCCACCGAAGAACTCATGACCTTCTCAAAAACCTATCGGCAGGCCCAAGAGAGCACCGAGGAAGCCTGCTATTGCCTCACGGACGACACCGGCCGCACGTACACGTTCGACCCAACGGAATGGGACTACGACGAAACGGCACCCGGCTGGAACGGAGAGAAGTGGGACGATGACATTGATGAATAGCAACATCCAGGAAGCCGGACGTCGAAACGCCATGCGGGTACAGCACAATTTCGCCCAGCTGATGACACACGTTGCCAGCCTGTACTGCATGAATGGGTCCTCATCGCTCAGCCAGCACGAAATGGCCGAGCTCACCCTATCGGTCGCTTATACGCTCGGTCTCGCCGACGCCACGCCGGAAGAGGCCGCCCAGACGCTCAACGCTGATGATCCCATCGCGCTCTGGCACAGCCACCTAGCTGCGCTCGATTGCCGCATCGACAATGCGCTCGTCACGTGGAAACGCATCGTCCTCGCTATGCCGCTCATCCGCAATGTTGCGCTCCGGGATACCCTGGCCAGCCTCGGCGACCTTAAGTCCCGCTACGATACGCGTTTTGCCGCCCACACGGTCCCCTGCGATATCGATTACCAGCTAAGCGAACCAATCGATACCAACCTTAGGGGCCTGGATTACATCGAGGCGTGGCTCGCCCAACTCGAACGTGAGACGATGTGGATCGCGCAGTTCGATGTCGACAGCTGTATCTCAACGCTCGAACGCGTCTGCCCCGATTATCGCGGACTCCATATCAACCTTTACGACCTGCTGTTTGCGCACGCCAGCGAACTTGAGCGCAAAATGTAATGCTCGTCTGGCGCTCGCACACCAAAAAGGGCTGGCCCCGATAACTCGGAGCCAGCCCTGAGTCGCCTGACGTGGGAATCGCAATCCGTTACTTGAGCTTCAGCGCCTCCATCATGGGCACGGCAGCATCCCAATCGATCTTCCAGCCGATCGACACGCGGACGGTCTCGCCCGTTGCGGGAGCCGTCGCAAACAGCGTATGACCGTTGTCGGGGCCGGTAAAGCGCAGCCACGTTATGCCGTTGTACTCGACCTGGTCGGTTGTCGTCTCCTTGCCTTCATAGACCTGCTCTAGGCTTGCAATCTCTTCCTCCGGCGAGCGCGGGAAGATGCTGATGTGCAGGCGTCCTCCAGTCTCGTCGTGGAAGAAGTCCGCCTTTTCGTGCTCTTCGTTGGACGAATCCAGCGTGTACCCATCGGCGGCCTCGATACTGTACGATGCGCAATCGATGCCCGTTAAATCTGCCTTCTCGCCAGAATCGGCCACGCCGCCGGCCGCCTTGAACTCCTTGGTCTCGCATCCCGTGGTGTCGAAGTGCATAGCCTCATGATTCTTGGCGGGGGCGTAAGCGTCTACGAACTCGACAGTGATGGGCCCGTAGTACGCCGTCTTGGGCGCCCAGAAGTAGACATACTCAACGGTCTCGCCCGGACCGATATCTTGCCTCTTGGAAAGATCGATGCCCTCGTGAAGCTCATCGGGAGCCTCGCTTGCAACGTAGTCGAGCACGGCCGCCTTGCCGGAAGTAAACAACGGGTCGCCTGCCTCAAGATCGCCCTGGGCAGCATGCACGTTAAAGGAGCTAAACGTCCTGTTCTTTTCATTGTTGTTGGTGATCTTGACGTGCAGGTAAAAGCCGTCCTGCAGTTTAGCGTCGCCGCGATAGAACGTACCGTGGGCTACCGACTCGTAGGTTATGCCAGCCACCTCGACCGTCTGCGACTCATAGGCCTTGGCCTTCTTCTCTACGGGAGCACTGCCGCCCGAACTGCCAGCCGAGCCGCTCGGAGCACCACCGCCACAGCCGGCCACCGAACACGCCAGCACGGCCGAAAGCATCACGGTGGGAATTCCTAACAGCAGCTTTTTCGTCATGGGCTTCATCATCCTCACCGCTCCTTTCGGCTTGCAGTTCATCCGTTGCCCGGGCCTTTCGTCGTCCCCGTGGCATCGGCTTCCGCTATGAGCGTATGACGAAACACGGCACGGGCGAAGTGACCCGCGGCCCAAATAACGACCTGTCAGCATCCCCTATGGGCCAAAAGGACACGCACACGCACGCCCGTGGCCCATAAAACGAGACGCCTGTCCCAATGTTCGATTTAACCCAACAGCCGCAAACAAGATAGGGCGCCTTCAACCGCCTTCAAACTTACTCGGACAGAACCGACTCGGTTTTGCCCGAGTAAACGCCATTCCATCAAATTGCGAACGATTGTTCGATGGATTTCGTGTTGGATGGAATCGCCCACGGGCTGGGCTATGCTACCTTGACTATCTATACGACTTAAATGCACAAGAGGAAGCACCAAGAGAGCGAGCATGGCAAAAAACACCGCAAACTATGGTAACGACAGTATTCGTCAGCTCAAGGACGAGGAGCGCGTACGCCTGCGCCCCGCCGTCATCTTTGGCTCGGACGGACTCGATGGCTGCGCGCACGCCGCGTTCGAGATCCTGTCCAACGCCGTTGACGAGGCGCGTCAGGGCTACGGCAAGCTCATCACCCTTACCGCATTTCGCGATGGCTCTATCCAGGTAGAGGACAACGGCCGTGGTTGCCCGCTCGACTGGAACCCCTCCGAGAAGCGCTTTAACTGGGAGCTCGTCTTTTGCGAGCTCTACGCCGGCGGCAAGTACAACAACAACCAGGGCGGCGACTATGACTTCTCGCTCGGCACCAACGGCCTGGGCTCCTGCGCGACCCAGTACGCTTCCGAGTACATGGATGTCACGGTTTGGCGCGACGGCAACAAATACTCCCTGCACTTTAAGAAGGGCAAAGTCGTCGGCGCCAAGAAGAAGGCACTCGAGATTGAGCCCAGCGACGAGAACCGCACCGGCACCACCATCAAGTGGCGCCCCGATCTTGAGGTCTTTACCTCCATCAGCATTCCCCACGATTGGTATCGCGAGACCATGCGCCGCCAGGCCGTGGTCAACGCCAACGTGACCTTCCGCCTGCGTATTGAGGGCGACGACGGCGAATTTACCGAAGAGGATTTTTGCTATCCCAAGGGCATTGAGGACTACGTGCTCGAGAAGGTCGGTACCGACTACCTCACCGAGCCTTTCTTTATCGAGGCCGACCGTCGCGGTCGCGACCGCGAGGACCTGCCCGACTACAACGTAAAGATCACCGCGTGCATGTGCTTCTCGCGCACCTTCATGATGCAGGAGTACTACCACAACTCGTCATGGCTCGAGAACGGCGGCTCGCCCGAAAAGGCGGCTCGCAGTGCTCTGACCAGCGCCATCGATGCCTACATTAAGCAACAGGGCAAGTACAACAAAAACGAGAGCGGCATTAAGTGGCAAGACGTCCAGGACTGCCTGGTGCTGGTGACCAACTGCTTCTCCACCCAGACGTCCTACGAGAACCAGACCAAGAAGGCCATCAACAACCGCTTTATCCAGCAGGCCATGACGGCATTCTTCAAAGAGCGTCTCTCGACCTATCTGATCGAGAACAAAGATGCCGCCAACAAGATCATGGAGCAGGTGCTCATCAACAAGCGCTCCCGTGAGAATGCCGAGAAAACCCGCCAGAGCATCAAGACCAATCTGCAGCAGAAGACCGATATGGCAAACCGCGTGCAGAAGTTTATCGATTGCCGCTCCAAGGACAAAACCCGCCGTGAAGTCTATATCGTAGAGGGCGACTCGGCAGCAGGCGCCATCCGCACCTCGCGCGATGCCGAGTTCCAGGGTGTCATGCCCGTCCGAGGCAAGATCCTCAACTGCCTGAAGGAGGACTATCCGCGCATCTTTAAGTCCGACATCATCATGGACCTCATGCGCGT
>CAKTUC010000007.1 GCA_934617135.1 uncultured Collinsella sp.
ACCTTGGTGCTGACGATGCAGCTAAGTGCACATAGCACGAGGGCCAATACCGCGATTCCTGCACACAGGCAGCCGAGGACGGCGGGATCGGGATTTGCTCCGGCAAATGACATGAGCCAGTTGCTGATGGGGTTGGAGGAGCTCAGCATTGCCATAGTGCCGCAGCCAAGCAGGGCAAACAGGCCGACGGAAAGGCGCAACGCCTCCATGTGTCCAAATCGAAAGAACAGCGGCTGCGCCAAAAACACCATCATGAGGGAGATGAGCATCGATGCCGCCGAGGCGGTCGCGATTTCAAAGATCGTCTGGCCTGTCGAAGGGATGCCCATGTGATCGAAGAACGGAAGGGCGAGGATGTTCAGAAGCGTAGCTGCGCATGCCATAACGGCCGAGAAAGCAATAATGCACAGGTAGCGTGCGCAGATGATGTCTTTGCGCGAGAACGGCAGCGTTGCCCGATAGCGCTCCCAGCCGTTTTGGTTATCGTAGCCAGCCAGTGAGTTCATGATTATGATGGGTGACATGGCGCTGACGGCGCAAGCGCCGGCGCTCATGCCGGAATCGCCATCTGTCGCGTTGGCAAGGGTCAGCACGACGAAAATGAACAGGCCGACGCCGGCGATGCTCGGGAGAAACGAGCGCGCGATGGCGAGCTCGGACTTAAAGGCGCGTTTCATTTGGAGGCTCCTTTCAGCGTAAGGCGCAGATAGTCATCGATGGAAATCCGGTCGCAGGGAATCTCGGGAAAGGCCTCGAGCGCTTCGCGGCGATTGGGGACCAGCACGTCAACGCTGTAGGCATGACGGGTGGCGCGGGCGCCTTCGACGCAAGCCATCAGCTCGACAGCTTGCGCCTGGGTGCAGTGGGCAATGCCGGCGCGGTCGGTAATGTCCTCGCGCGGCATATCGAACACGATCGAGCCGTTATCGATGCAGACAACACGGTCGGCGGCACGTTCAAGATCGGATGTAATGTGGCTCGAGAACAATATGCTGCGTTGCCCGTCGGCGACAAAGGCGAGCAGCTCATCGAGCAGCTCCTCACGCGCCATGGGGTCGAGACCCGCGGTGGCTTCATCCAAAATGAGCAGCTCGGCCTTGTGGCTGAGCGCACACGCGAGCTGCAGCTTCATGCCCATGCCGCGGGAGAGGTCTTTGACCTTTGCCTTGGGGTCGAGGCCAAATCGATCGATGAGGCCGGTGAACGTGTCATGGTTCCAGGTGGGGTACGCTGAGCCTACGAGCGCCTCGACCTCGGCCACCTTGAGCGTGGTGGGGAAGGGGCACGTGTCCAGCACGAGTCCGATGCGAGAGCGCGTGCGACGTTGCTGTTCATCGGGCGCATTGGCATCGCAGCGCTGTCCAAACAGATATACCTCGCCGGAATCGAGCTTTATGAGCCCGAGTGCGGCACGGATGGTCGTTGTCTTGCCGGCGCCGTTTGCGCCCACAAAGCCGACAATCTGACCGGGTTCTACGGTGAGTGTGACATCGCGCAGCGAAAAGCGGTCACTTACGCGGCGTGAGACACCTTTGAGTTCTAGCAAGTTTTGCATGGTATAGCCTTTCTTGCAGATGGCTACTGCATGGTTTCGGGGGCTACCAGGTCGAGCATCTCGTGCAATTTATCGCGCGTGACGCCCAGGGCTTCTGCCTGTGTCGCTGCCTGCGCAAGCAGCTCTTCGACATGGCAGAGCTGGTTTTCGCGCAAGAGGTCTTGGTTGCCCTCGGCGACAAAGCAGCCTTTGCCTTGCACGGTGCAGATAAAGCCGAGCTGCTCTAGGTCGGCGTAGGCGCGCTTGGTGGTGATGACGCTCACACCCAGGTCGCTGGCAAGCGCACGGATGCTGGGGAGTTTGGCTCCCGCAGCGAGTGTCCCCGAGAGTATCTGAGCTTTGACCTGCGAGGATATCTGCTCGTAGATGGGCTTGTCACTCGAATTGGATAGGATAATGTCCACAGCGGCTCCTTAGCTGATGGGCTACACGTGTATATAACCGGTAAGCACAGTATATATACACTATGCACAGTTACGCAAGAGGAAAATCGGGATTGCCGGCGACCGTTTGTCTCGATCTGTAACAGTAAGAGGGTCAAATCGGGTCTAACTGTTACAGATTGAGATTTTGGCGGCAGACTCATTCGTTTGTCTCGATCTGTAACAGGTAGAGGTTCAAAACCCGGCTAGATGTTACAGATTGAGACAAACTGCTGCGGAGCGCTGCCGCCGATTGGCAGCCAAAGCCCCGACTGATGAATTTGTCCTGATAGGCGCCCTGTCGCAGCATTTCGCGGCTACAATAGACGGGTTACATCGACGTAATGCATATAGAACGCAAGAAAGGATCCGCATGGCAAGCCTGTCGGATGAAATCTCGTCGCGCCGCACATTCGCGATCATCAGCCACCCGGACGCCGGTAAGACCACGCTTACCGAGAAGCTGCTTCTCTATACCGGCAGCATCCAGACCGCCGGCTCGGTCAAGGGCAAGAGCTCGGCCAAGCACGCTGTCTCGGACTGGATGGACATCGAGAAGGAGCGCGGCATTTCCGTTACCTCTTCGGTGCTGCAGTTCACCTACAACGGCGCCTGCGTCAACATCCTCGATACCCCCGGCCACCAGGACTTCTCGGAGGACACTTACCGCACCCTTATGGCCGCCGACGCCGCGGTCATGGTCATCGACGGCGCTAAGGGCGTCGAGGCCCAGACCAAGAAGCTCTTTAAGGTCTGTACGCTGCGCCATATCCCCATCTTCACCTTTGTGAACAAGCTCGACCACGAGGCTCGCGATCCGTTTGAGCTCATGGAAGAGATCGAGAACGTTCTGGGTATCAATACGTATCCCATGAACTGGCCCATCGGCAGCGGTCGCAACTTCCGCGGCGTGTTCGACCGCCAGACCCGTCGCGTCATCGCCTTTGAGGGCGACGGTCACGCCAACGCCACCAAGAAGGTCGCCGAGGTCGAGGCCGAGCTGGGTGACCCTTCCATGGATGAGCTTATCGGCGAGGAAAACCACAAGAACCTGATGGACGACATCGAGCTGCTCGATGGCGCCGGTGACGAGCTAGACCTGGATGCCGTGGCCTGCGGCAAGCTGAGCCCGGCGTTCTTTGGCTCGGCGCTCACCAACTTTGGTGTGGAGCCCTTCCTTAAGGAGTTCCTGCGCCTGGCCCCGACGCCGCGCGCCTACACCGACACGCTCACCAGCGAGCCGGTCGATCCCTGCCGCGACGACTTTAGCGGCTTTGTCTTTAAGATCCAGGCCAACATGGACAAGAACCACCGCGACCGCATCGCCTTTGTGCGCATCTGCTCGGGTAAGTTCGAGCGCGGCATGGACGCCTTCCATATGCAGGGCAACCGCAAGCTCAAGCTGGCCACGGGCACCTCGATGATGGCCGACGACCGCGCCATCGTGGACGAGGCATACGCGGGCGATATCGTGGGCCTGTTCGACCCGGGCATCTTTAGCATCGGCGACACCGTGTGCTCCGGCAAGCACCACGTGCAGTACCCGCAGATCCCGACGTTCGCACCCGAGATGTTTGCCCGCATCACGCAGGTCGATACGCTCAAGCGCAAACAGTTCGTGAAGGGTATGGAGGAGCTTGCCCAGGAGGGCGCCATCCAAATCTTCCGCGAGCTGGGCGCCGGTATGGAAAGTGTTATCGTCGGCGTGGTCGGCGTGCTGCAGTTTGAGGTGCTCGAGCGCCGTCTGAAGGCCGAGTATCGCGTTGAGGTGCGTCGCCAGCCGCTGCCCTACACCGACATCCGCTGGATCCAAAACGACCCTGATACCATCGATATCCCGGGCCTTTCGCTTACGCGCGACACGCTGCGTGTCGAGGATATGCGCGGCGGCAAGCTGCTGCTGTTCACGAGTCCGTGGAACGTGGATTGGGCAACCGAGCACAATCCCGACCTGATCCTGTCGGAGTTTGGCAACGTAACGTTTTAGCGCATCGGCGCGGCGGTCCAACGGGGCTGCCGCGCTCATTGCTTGCCTGCCGCCGGCGGAGCGGCTATCATACCCACCGTCGTCTCAAGACCGGGGCGGCCGAGCAGTTCGGGTCCGATATCCTGCTCGTTAAACCTAAAACCAAAGGAGTACATAATGATCAAGAAGGTCATGGAGGACTACAAAGTCCTGTTGCGGAGCATTCCCGCGGCAACGGTTTCGCTGTTTATCGTGAGCGTCATCATGATGAACCTGCTGGCCAACAAAGAGCTTATCAGCCTGCCGTATCTGGCACTCGACTGCGGGTTTGTGGTGAGCTGGGTCTCGTTTTTGTGCCAGGACATGATCTGCAAGCGCTTTGGCGCCAAGGCATCCATCAAAATCTCTATCCTCGCGCTGCTGGTCAACCTGGCCGTGAGCCTGTGCTTTTGGCTGTGCTCGCTCACGCCCGGCATGTGGGGCGCCTACTACGACACGGGAATGATCGAGGTCAACACCGCCCTCAACGCCACGATCGGCGGCACCTGGTACGTGGTGTTTGGCTCGTCGCTGGCCATGCTCACCTCTGCCGTGGTCAACTCCACGCTCAACCAGTCGCTCGGCCGCATGCTCAAAAAGAATAACTTTGCGAGCTTTGCCTTCCGTTCCTATGTATCCACGGGCATTGGCCAGTTTATCGACAACCTGGTCTTCGCCATTGTGGTGAGCCACACGTTCTTTGGTTGGACCTGGGTGCAGGTCCTTATGTGCTCGCTGACCGGCGCTATTGCCGAGCTGCTGTGCGAGGTCTTCCTGAGCCCCGTGGGCTACAAGGTCGTGCGCAGCTGGGAGCGCGAGAACGTGGGCGCCGAGTACCTCGAGCGTCACGCAACTGCCTAAGGAGCCAGCATGCAGGTGTTGATCACGGGTGCTTCGGGCGGCATTGGGGCCGCATGTGTGCAGCGCTTTTTGGACGAGGGCCACGAGGTCGTGGGCTTTGATCTGCTGCCGGCCGCGGTCGAGCATGAGCGCTACCGTCACTTGATTGTGGACGTCCGCGAGCCGGATACGTTTCCGGACGACCTTGAGCCCCAGTTGATCGTGAACGTCGCCGGCACGCAGGATTCGGCCGATGACATCGCCGCCAACCTGACGGGTACGATCAACGTGACCGAGCGCTATGCCTTTGTGGGGGAGGGCCTTGCCGCCAAGCCGGCGCCGGCCATTCGCTCCGTGGTCAACGTGGGCTCGGCGAGCGGGCACACGGGGTCGGAGTTCCCTGCCTATGCTGCCAGCAAGGGTGGTGTTATCGCCTACACCAAGAACCTTGCGAATCGTCTGGCACCGCAGGCCATCGCCAACAGCGTGGACCCGGGTGGCGTCATCACGCCACTCAACCGTTGCGTGATGGAAGACGAGCGCCTGTGGGCTCAGATTATGGAGCTCACGCCGCTCAAGCGCTGGGCAACCGCGGAGGAAATCGCCGAGTGGATCTACTTTGTGGGCGTGACCAACCGGTTTATGACCGGGCAGAGTCTGCTCATCGATGGTGGCGAGGCCGGCCGCACCCAGTTTATTTGGCCCGAGTAATAAACGCGCCCGATGGTAAAGCCGTCGGGCGCGTTTTTTCGGCCATATAGGTTAACTTTAGCTGGCCTTTATCTTCGTAAAGCCCCTTTGAGCTGGTAAAATTACCCCCTAAACAGAACAAGGGGGTAAATTGGGGCTATTCGGTTCACACGAGAGGCGCGACGCGGACCGGGCGCGCCAGCTTTTTGAGACGGCGCTTGCAGAGCAGGGGCTCAATGTTGGGTTTGTTTTGCGCGCCAGCGACTGCCTTCCTCTGTATATCACCCCCAATTTCGAGCGTGTATTTGGCGTATCGCCGGAGCGGTATCGTGACGATATCGAGACGCTCTACCGCTATATTCCCGATGACGACCGCGTTCGCATGCAGCGACAGGTGAGGGATTGGGACCACGCGGCCCCCTTGGATCTGATTTGTTCCTACAACGGGCCTGGGCAGGAAAAGCCGCGCAATATCCGCTTCTCGCTTGCGCTCGTTCAAAACGCAACGCAATATCTCATCACGGCGGTCGATGTAACCGCGGAAACCGCGCGCATCGCTAAGGCGGAGTCCGAGCGCGACCGCGCCGTCGAGACCGCCAACGCTCGCACGGACTTTATGAACCAGATGAGCCACGAGATCCGTACCCCGCTCAACGGCATCGAGGGCATGATCTCGCTTGCCCGTGAGCACCATGCGGACGAGTCGCGCCTGATGGATGACCTGTCTCGCGCTTCGCAGCTCTCGGCGTACCTGCTGTCCCTTATCAACGACATGCTCGACATGAGCCGCCTGAACAGCGGCCGTGTCCGAATCGATGAGGCGCCGTTCGACATGCGCCTGTTCGCCGCCGAGCTCGAGCGCATGTTTACCTCGCAGGCCGCCGACAAGGGACTCAAGTATTCGGTTGCACTCGAGGACTGCGAAAACGTCTTTGTGGTGGGCGACCGCATGCGCCTGTCGCAGGTCGTGATCAACTTTATCTCCAACGCGCTCAAGTTTACCGAGAGCGGTGGCAGCGTTGCCGTCAGCATTCGCGAGATGTATCGCTCGGAGGACGGCGTGAGCTTTATGCTGCGCGTGCGCGATACGGGCAAGGGCATGGACCCGCGCTACATCAGCAAGATCTTTAAGCCGTTTGAGCAGGAGGATCGCACTATCGCTCGCCGCTACGGCGGAACGGGCTTGGGCATGGCCATCACGAGCGCGCTCGTCGACCTTATGGGCGGCGAGATCGTTGTGGACACCGAACCCGGACGCGGCTCAACGTTTTCGGCCTACATCCCGCTGCGACTGGCGACGCCGGAGCAGGTCGAGGACCTTAAGCTCAAAGAGCAGACGCTCGAGACGGCGCCCGATTCCATCGGCTCGACGTTTACCTATCAGTTTGATGGCAAACGATTCCTGCTGGCGGAGGATAACGAGATCAATGCCATGATTGTGGTTGAGTTGCTGGCCAGGCGGGGCGCCGCGGTCGACCGCGCCGAGAACGGCCAGGCGGTCGTCGATCGGTTCCGAAGCATGCCCGTGGGCACGTACGACGCGATCCTCATGGATATCCAGATGCCCGTGCTCAACGGTTGGGGAGCGGCAGAGCAAATCCGAGACCTCGAGCGCGAGGACGCCGCCGCCATTCCCATCATCGCGCTTTCGGCCAACGACTACACCGAGGACGTAGAGCGCTCGCGCAAGGCGGGCATGAACGGACACGTGGGAAAACCCATCGACCTGAATGTTTTGAAAGCACAGCTGGCGGCCGCGACGGCCGAGGTAGCGTATCGAGGAAATGAGTAACCGTGATCGTCGAACAGTCCAACAGCATCATCAACGAAGTGAGTCGTGCCCTGCTGGGCAAGCGCGAGGTGATCGAGAAGGCTTTGATGGCCATCTACGCAGGTGGCCATATCCTGCTTGAGGATGTGCCTGGCACCGGCAAGACCACGCTGGCGCTGGCGCTGTCCCGTGCGTTGGGCCTGGACTTTAAGCGCGTGCAGTTTACGCCCGACACGCTGCCCTCGGACATTACGGGCTTTACGATGTACGATCGCGATGCCGGCACGTTCCGCTTTGTGTGGGGTGCGGTTAATTGCAATATGCTGCTGGGCGATGAGATCAACCGCACCAGCGCAAAGACGCAGTCGGCCCTGCTCGAGGTTATGGAAGAGCGCGCTGTGACCATCGATGGCCAGACGCATCCGGTACCGCGCCCCTTTGTGTGCGTGGCGACCGAGAACCCGGTGGGTTCGGCGGGTACTCAGCCTCTGCCCGATAGCCAGCTCGACCGCTTTATGGTCCGCCTGTCCGTGGGCTATCCGTCGCGCCAGGACCAGATCGATATCCTCAAGGCCCGCCGTTACGCCAACCCGCTCGACGATATTAAGCCCATGGTCGCCTGTGATGACCTGCTCGATATCCAAAACTACCTGGGCAACGTGCAGGTCGCCGATACGGTGCTGGACTATATCGTTCGCCTGTGCGAGGCGACTCGTGAGGACGCGCTGGTGGAGCTGGGCGTGAGTCCCCGCGGTGTTATCGCCCTTACCCGTATGGCGCGTGCCTGCGCGCTCATTCGCGAGCGCGACTACGTGGTGCCCGAGGACGTGCGCGAGGTCTTTACATCCGTCTGCGCCCATCGCCTTGTTTTGCGCCCCCAGGCCCGAATCGAGTCGATTACCGCCGAGGGCGTTCTCGACCGTATTCTGGCTGCCGTTCCCGCTCCGTCCATGGGTCAGGTTCGCGGTCGCTCCTAGCGACGCGTAGCTGTCCGCGCCTGCTATAACGCCCATGATTATCAACAAGATCACTTATATCGTATCCGTCGTGCTATTGCTCGTCGTGTTTGTGTTTACCGCCAATGCGGCTGCACTTGCGGCGGCGGTGGCATTGGTGGCCATGCCCGTCATTACCGTTGTTGCATGCCGTGCGAGCGTTGCTGCTCTTAAGCTTGGGTTTGAGCTTCCTCGCTCATGTGTTGTGGGCTCGCCGCTTGTACTTCGCATAACGTTGGACCGTCCTGCGCTGTTTCGCGGCCGCGTCGAGCTTGTTTTTTCGGTGCGCAATCTGCTGACGGGTGCGCTTGCGACCTATCCGATTAGCCTGGCGCCCGCCGCCAGCAGACCCGCCGTGTTCGATCTTAAGCTCGATTCGTCCGTCTGCGGGGCGCGTGTCATTACGCTCGAAACCGCGCACCTTGTCGATGAGATGGGCTTTACCTCACTTGCTCTCGAGGACGTTGCGTACCGTGAGTCCTTCGCGGTGTATCCCCAGGTGGATGATATTCAGACTGATCCTCGACAAAGCGCATCGGCCAGTCTTGAGGGTACAAGTTACGATCCGCACCGCAGCGGCCAGGATCCCTCCGAGGTTTTTGACTTGCGTTCGTACCGCGAAGGCGATGCAATCAAATCGATTCACTGGAAGTTGTCGACGCGATTCGACGATGTTCTGGTGCGAGAGGCCTCGCGCCCGCAAGATCATGCCATCGCCATTCTGTTTGGCGTGTTCGCATGCGATTTTGAGCGTCCGGACCGCGCTGACGTCCTGTCTGCGGCGCTGAGCTTAACGGCCTCGGTGTCTTTGGCGCTTATGCGCCAGGGGTATCACCACCTCGTCGTGATCGCACCCGAAGGCGCTCTGGGGGTATATCCCGTCGACGACCGGCGCGGATTCGATAAGATGCTTGATGCGCTGACGGCCACGCCGCTCGCCTCGGTGCCCCCGACATCAAATATGCGCTATGCAAAACTTGTGAAAGCACGGGGCATTAGCAAAACCGTGTTGGTGGCAGTTGATGCCAACGAATCCGATTTTGTGGGCATGGGCCGCCTGACCGATCTGTCGGTACTTCACGTGTCGGATTCCGTTGAGTCGTATAGCGTCGAGCATGGCTCCAACTACCTCATCACCCATTGCCCCGCCTCAATGGATCCTGCTCGCATCAAGAGCCTGGAGGTCTAGCATGAACTTTAGGACTCTTACCTCGGCAGAGGGCATCGGCTCCAGTCACCGTCTCGCCGAAACCTTTCTTTCGATAGTCCCGGCGGCCTTACTGGCGGCTGCCTTCTCTTGCTCGGTCGGCAATTGCTTTAGCGCGGCCTGTTTGGGAGTGCTGCTGGCGACAAGCGTCATTACGGCTGTCGCGCTGGGCGCCATGGGCGTTTTGCTCGCGACGGGGCAAACGTCCCGTACCGTAGCGATGGCCGTTGCGCCCGCGGCGCTCGTTTGCATGTTGATGCTCACGCCGGCGCGCGGGGGTTTCTATGCGTTCGCCAACGTGTTCATCGCCCACCTCAACTCAATCTTCGAGCTGTATCTACCGCTTGTTGGCGGCGCTGATCTGCTGTGCGAATCGATGGTATTTTCCGCGCTGTTCGGTCTGTTTGCCGGCTCATGCAGTTGGCTATTTGCAAGCCTGAGCGTTTCGTGGCCCTCGCTTTTAATCGTCGTTATCTGCGGTTGCGAGTCCATGGTGCTGCAGCTTGGTGATTCCGGCACGGCAATGGCGCTGGGCGTTGCGGGCTGGCTGGTTCAGTGCCGCGCGTACGAGCTGCAGGGTTCTACCGTTCGGCTGTCCCAGGTTGTTGTCGGACTCGGTGGCCTTTGCGCCGCCTGCGGTGTTCTTTTTTCGATGACGTCTGCTTTTGTGCAGCCGATGCCTGCGTTGTCCGCCATGTCCTCAACGGCGGTCAGCGCTATCGACAAGTTCCGGTTTGGTAGCGATACGTTGCCCGAGGGCGACCTTTCCCAAGCGTCGGATATGAACGAGGGCACGGCAACCACGCTGTCGTTGACAACAGACAGGGCACTTGGCGACGACCTGCTCCTGAAGGGCTTTGTGGGCAGTACGTTCGATGGCACCTCTTGGCATCGCGGGGATTGGGTGTCCTATGAGGGCGAATGGTCTGGTGTGCGCGAATGGATGCGGAAGAATGGCCTGACGGTCGCCGAGCAGCGTGCGGCATTTGATACCACGGCAGAGCGCGAGGGCAAAGATGCCGTCGAGACGGCAAAGATCTCGGTCAACGCTTCGGGTGCCAACCGTCGATACGCCTATGCGCCTTATACGCTGCGTTCGCTAAGCGGTGTCGATGCAATGCTTACCGGCTCTACGATTACGTGCTCCGGCTTGATGCCTTCGAAGACATATGCGGTAATCGTGGACGATGTGCCCGCGGCGAGCGCCATTACCGATTCGACGTGGCTGGCATCGTCGAAGAGCGCTTACGCAAAGAGCGAGCGGGTGTATGCCTCGTTTGTTCGCGAGCACTATCTGGATATAGACGATGACGAGCGCGGTGCAGTCGAGGAGTACCTGTTCGCAAGCGATAGTTGGGACGCGAACGCGAACGTATCGGAGGCGGCGGTTATCAGCCGTGTGCGCACCATGCTTTCTGCGCTTGCAAGTGATACGGATAATCCGCCGACATATGCCGAAACCGGGACGTTCACCAAGTGGTTTTTGGGTACGGCCCACGAGGGCAATTCGGCCTATTTTGCCACGGTGGCAACGCTTGCGTTTAGGTCGCAGGGGATTCCGGCGCGCTATGTCGAGGGGTATCGGGCTTCGGACGAACGGATCGCCCGTGCGCATCATTCCGGCGGCGCACTTAACTTGACGGCTGCTGACGCCCATGCCTGGACCGAGGTGTATCTGGATGGTCAGGGCTGGACTCCCGTCGAGGTCACGCCTGGATATTACAGCCAGCCGCTCGATGCTGACAAGATTGTTGACGTGGGCGAAGCGTGGAGTAACGGTACCGACGATTCGACGCTCGATGTGGGCGCGGTTGCCGGCAAGGCCGAGAAAAAGCGCGATAAGGCTACGGTCAACGAGCACAAGGCACCTGTCATGGCAAGGGAAGGGGCCGCCGCGCTTGTCCTTGTCGCCTTGGTGTCGCTTGCCCTGCTTGGCCGCATGCTTGTGGTGCGTCATCGACGCGCGCGGGATCTTTCGAATGACGATCAGGACATTTGCATCCCGGCGCTCTATAGCTACTTGGTGCTGGTGATGGAGCAGAGTGGAGTTGCGGCTTTTGACGAGACCAAGCCACTCGAATGTCTTGATTCCTTTGCCGAAGCATTCCCCGCGGTCGATCCTTGGGAGTACCGTCGAGTCATTAGGCTCTACCAGGCCTATGTCTTTGGCGGGCACGCGCTTAAACCCAACGAGCTGCGTACCCTTCGTCGCTTTGCCGAGCGTCTGCATCAGAACATGCCGGCGCCAAAGAACTTTATTGAACGCTTCCGCCGCTGCGTGCTGCATGCGTTGTAGGGGAGTGGAGTAACGTGATATCTAAGAAGCCTCAACATATGGCCTCGCGCAAAAGCGCTGCCGCCGCACGACTGAAAAAGCCCCAGGGCGAGCGCTCGCAGGGTGCTGGCGAGCGCGTTGTCGATCAACTTGCGCACCGCGTTGCGCTGCCCTCCGCCTCGCGCATGGTAGCCGTGGCGGCTTCGGTGGCGGCAGTCGGTGCATTTGGCGTTGGTGCGTTTGAGCTGGCACAAAATGGCCTGAACTTTGACCCCTCGTCGTATATTGCGACTTACGCTCATGGTGATGCCGCGTCCGACGAGGCCTATCGAATCAGTTCGACTTCGACCGACGCCGAGGCGAATCGGCACGACGACCAGAGCGATCGTGAAGATACGAGTGCCCGCGAACAGGAGGCCTCGCTTGCCGATGTGCCGACGCAGGCCAATTTGACGAGCCAAAGCGGAACGACTGCCTATAACGTTACGGGCAATGCCGATGGCTCCGGCGTAACGGTTGCAGGAGGCGCGGGCGGCAATGGAACGGGTGGCGGTGCCTCTGCGGGTGGCGTTCTTGGTCCCGTGATCAACGCTGGTGGCGGCGCGGGCGGCAACGGCGGTAGTGGAGGCGGTTCCGGCGCCGGTGGCGGCTCTGGTGCGGGCGGCTCGACCAACTCGACGGCGAATTCCTATAAATATCTGCTGCAGGACCCCACGCCCCAAAAGGGCGCACCCATGGGTGACACGACGTTTTTTACGCAGTTTACCGGCAACGCCGGCGTGGTCGATGCTGGCAAGGTGGAAATCGCACCCATTACGGATGCAATCTACGACGGCCAAATGCTCGATGCCTGGACGCTGTTTTGCGCTATGGACGTTCATTGGAGCGATGACATCGGTCTCTATTACCTTGCCTGTACCAAGGATGAATTCGCCGCGTTCCCGTACTTCCGCATCAACTCATGGACCAATACTGCCGGGGAGCAGAATCCGGCGCTTTGCTCAAGCCAGCCGCTAACGGTGAGCGTCTCGCTGCGCCTATCACAAGATGCAGCGTGGACGACCCGTACCGTTACCATCCAACCGGCGCAGTCGTGCCTGTTTGTGGTCGGTCAGCCCGATCCGGACGGGCAACGCAGCGTGCTTTGGAATACGTTGAGCGCCAAGGCGAACTTGCTCGGTGTTAACGCGCAAGAGGCGTTTATGAAGCAGGCGGGTCATGTCGATTCGGACGGGTATCTCAATGCTCTGTTGCTGGGCTGGTGCGAGAATGAGACGCCCGCCCCGTATTTCTATACGCTAACGCCCGGTCGCCATGTAGTGGTCCCCGGCGATGTCGTGTCGATTGACCCCGCCTACAAGGTGCGCTTTCAGGGCTATGCTCTCGACGATGACTATCGCTTTGACGATGACCCGACCAGTCTCAATAGCTCGCGCCTGCAGACGCTCGTAGATGTCGATGAGGCGGCGGTGTCGGTTGACGGCGGTGTCGAGACCCTGTGCGTCCCGCAAGGTGTACAGGCAGTCGATGCCTATACCGATAGCCGTCAACGCGAGGGCTTTACTTGGCAGATCAACAATCTGGAACTACCGTCCTCGGTGTACTACGTCAACGTCGATGCGGGTTTTCAGGTGCTCGACGCCTACCGCGTGGCATCGGACAATCCCGTCTACGCCGCCACGGACGATGGTATTTTGACCTCCCATGACGGCAAAGAATACCTGGGCATTCCGTACAATACGCGCGAGCTCGATGTTCCCGCTGACATTACCAACGTCGTCGTGCCCAATCACAACAAGCTCGATCACATCGTTTTGCATGCGTCTAAAAAGGGCAAGCTACCCCAGATTGACGTGAGCGGTCTGCGGGATTGCGCGCTCGTCGTCGATGACTCCCTGCTGCTCGATTTTATTGTCGAACATGCGGAAGAGTTGGAGAATGCCTACGGCGTCTATGTGTCGCCTGCGAGTAGCCCCGACGTACAGCTTATGTACTCTCAAGGTCTTGTGTACAGTCTGGATTCGGAGCTTGAAAGTGATTTGTGCTGCGTACTCGATACGGGTTCCAACATCGCGCTGGTGCAGATTTCCAACAACATCATGAAGGGTGCCTTTGCGGGCAACACCTCGATTGACACCCTGGTGCTCATGCCGTGGTTTGGTGACGAGGTGACGCTCGAGGACGGCTGCCTTGCGGGCGGCTCGGTGCAGACCATTGTGTGCGCTACGGACGAGCAGGTTGCCTATGTTGAGCAGCATAAGGCTGCTGCCGGCGCACCCAATGCGCGCGTTATTAAGATGAGCCTGTCGCAGGAGGGATACCTGTATTACGACAACGACGGCGAGATAATCCTGCTGTCTGCTGCCGGCGACGAAGGCGGCAATCTGCCTGCGACCTTTGACGGCACGTTGCATACGGACGACGGTAAACAGCTCGAGGTGAATACCATCGCACCGTACGCCTTCTCGGGCGATGCGGAGCTCATGTTTGTCAACCTGGGCGAGCATACGAGCGAGATCGGTCGCAACGCGTTTGAGAACTGCCAGAACCTGCAAGGCGTGTTCTTTGGGACGTCCGATAGCATCGAGGTGGGGGCCGATGCCTTTAACGGCTGTACGGGCCTGGGCTTTGTGGCATCGCGTGCCAAAAGGGCTTCGTTTGCCACGACCGAGAATCCTAATCCGGCTGGCTGCACCTGGTATGCGCCCGATGGCGAGGTTCGGGGCTATGACAGCCGCTTTGTCGCCATCAGCGGTATTTACGATTTTGCTTGCGATGCGCAGGGCGACGATACCGTCCTTCTCTACGGCTACTACCGTGGCGACGAAGAGGGCAAGCCCAGCATTCTGCTCGGTGCACCCTCGGTACTCAATGGCACGATCGAATTGTTGCCGAGCACGCTGGAGATCTTTGGCGGCTATTCCTCGTCCGGCGCCAGGGACCTGCCCGGCGCGTTTGAGGGAACCGGTGGCGTGTGGGATATCGATTGGTCTTCGGCGCCCCGCTTGGAGTACATCGATCGCTACGCCTTTAGGAATTCGGGCATTGCCGGCAATCTGAACATCGATCTTCCCAACAACGACATCTCTGTTGGCGTCTCGGCATTCGACGGCTGCACGAACTTAACGTCCGCGTCGCTCCATGCGGCAACCCTCGATATCAACGACCAGGCATTCACCAATTGCTTGAGGCTTACGAGTGCATCGTTCGTGGCGAACAGCAATGGCGACTACGATAGCGCCACGGGCCTGGGCTCTCAAAACTATTTGGCGTCCTCGGTGTTCGGCAGCGATGCTAACTTTACGAGCTTGACGGTCGGTGCTGGCATTGCGACGCTGGGCTATCCGTCACCGGGCGTAGGCTTCTTCTTTGACGGCGCGACTGACGCCGAGGAGGAGGCGAGCCGCATTCGCCTGTCGGTGCCGAGCGGCATGGAGCAGGACTACCTGAACGCGTGGACCTACGGCTTTATTGGCTATGACGACTACGACGCCTATTTCGAAGAAGTCTATTGGAATATGTTCATGGACTTCTATATGGGAGTGGGCCCAGAGCCGACGGTTGAGGCGGTCGAGGCAAAAATGGCCGAGAACCTTCTGGAGCCCGAGAATCGCTTGCGCACTATGATGGGGCTGCCGTTGGTTGAGGCGTCTACGGTTATCAAAACGGGCGGTGATGTGCCCGAGAACACTGAATGGAAGATCGAGGACAACGGCGACGGAACCGCCACACTGGTCTCGGCGCCGTCCGACATTGAGCAGGCTGAGTTGTCGAGTGTGTTGGCGGGACCAACCGTAATCGCTTCGAATGCCTTTTCGCGCTGCTCGAATCTTACCGAGATCGTGCTGTGCGATAAGGTGGTCGGCATTCAGAGCGGCGCGTTTATGGGCTGTAGTGGTGTGACGGTGACGCTGCCTTCTGGTTGTCCGCTGCCGGAGTTGCTGGGCGGGATGGAGAACACGCCGTTCTCGTTTGGCAGTAACGTGACGCTCGATGTTGCCGAAGCCGACCGCGAGGCATTCCTCAAGGCATGGTCCCGTCAGATGGTTGGGGCTTTCGTGGACGACGATGAAGAGAACTACGTTTGGAGCAAGTGGTTCAGCAATGTCAACATGGACACATTTGAATCGCCGACCTTCGACGTGCTCAATAAGGCCGTGAATGAGCCGATCATGGAGTGCGAGAATCGCCTGCGCGCGATGATGGGCATGGAGCCTATCGCCGATATCAACGAACTGTCCAATCCCATCGATATCAATAAATATCCCGAATGTTGGATTGCGGACTAGGCAGATTACGAGCTTAGGCAGCCCCAGGTAATGGGGCTGCTGCCGTTTTGCTCGAGCAGATGGTTAGTGGCCGAGAAGGGGCGCGACCCCATAAAAGCGGGGAGCTCCGCCGTGGCCCGGTTGGCCGAAAGCGGCGAGGGGTGCGTGGATGCCAGGCAGAACTTGCCGGTCGCCTCGCCTGCGCCAGTTGGGGCGAGCTTGCCCTCGACCATCTGCTGGGCAAAACGTCCCCATGCCAAAAAGACCACGGGCTGCGGCAGTAGGCAGCAGCGCTCGATGACGTAGTCGGTCAGGACGCTCCAGCCCAGCTTGGCGTGTGAGTTGGCGGCGTGCTCGCGTACGGTGAGCGTGGTGTTAAGGAGCAGGACGCCCTGCTGCGCCCATGGCGTTAGGTCGCCCGTGGCGGGAATGGGGCAGCCCAGGTCCGCATTGAGTTCCTTATAGATGTTGCGCAGACTCGGCGGCAGCTTGGTTTGTGTCGCGGGAACCGAGAACGATAGTCCCATGGCCTGGTTGGGTCCGTGATACGGGTCCTGACCCAAGATGACAACCTTGACCTGATCGGCCGGCGTGTAGGCGAGCGCGTTGAGGATGTCGTCCTGCGCCGGGTAGATCGTCTGCTCGGCACGCAAAAGGGCGATGCGCTCGAGCAGCTGGTTCGTGGTGTCACATACCGGCTGCGGCGCATCGCCCAACCAAGTTGCTATGTTGCGGTCGCGAGTTGCGGTGTCCATGGGGCTCCTTTGTGGCAGATGCTTTGCTGGCATCTATTGTAAGGGCGCCTTGTGGAGCTTGATCCATGGCATGAATAAAAAGCGCGTGTCCTAGGAGACGTGCTCGGGCGCTCCAGCCATACGGGCGTTGCTGCGGGCGTGGAGGCGCGGAAACTCGACCGTTGCCACCATGACGCCGGTGAGGATGAGGGCGGCGCCAAAGAAGGCGATGGGGCTCAGGACCTCGCCAACCAGGAAGAACGAGAAGACGGCGGAGCAGACGGGTTCCAGCGAGAAGGCGAAGCCCGTGGTCTCGGCGGGAACATGGGGCTGCACGAGCGTCTGCGTGATGAAGCCGTAGGCCGAGCAGATGAGTGCGAGGGCGACGACGACAACAACCTCGCTCGGGGTGCTGGGAAGCGTGAAGCCGCCAAAGGTGCACGCGGCGATACCCGAGAATAAGCCGCCGAAGCCCAGCTGCCAAACGCCCAGAGCCAGCGGGTCGACTTCTTCGACAAAGCGCTTGGCTACGATAATGTGGCTGGCATAGATAAAGGCCGAGAGCAACATGATAATCGCGCCGGGATTCAGGCTGGTAAAGTCGGCACCCGAGAGCAGCAGCATACCGCAGGTGACGATGGCGGTGCCGACGAGCACCTTGCGCTCGGGGGCACGACGCAGCAGGGCCGCGTTGGCAAACGGCACGATTACGACCGTCAGGCTCTGCAAAAAGCCGGCGGTAGAGGCAGACGTAAGGCTGGAGCCCAAACACATACAGGTGAGCTCGGTTGCCATGATGGCGCCGATAATGGCGGCGCGGACCATTACGTCACGGTTGATACGGAACGCGCGCTTATGGAAGAGCAGCAGGCAGGCCGCGAAGGCGATGAGGCAGCGCAACGCGACGATACTCGTGGCGTTCATGCTGTCCATGCCGATCTTCATGAGGGGATACGAAAAGCCCCATGCGACGGGAACGGAAAATGAGAGCGCGATTGCTTTTTTGCGATCCATGGGACTCCTTTTGTTACAGAACGGTTTCGCAAAGAGGATTCTGCTCCCAGATATGGGTGTAGTAAAGCGAATGTATCTTCAGTATGATTAAGCAAAGCTAAAGTAGGCGCGAAAAGCGCTGGTAAACCGTTTTACGACTGCGTCGATGTGGAGGCAAGATGGCATCGCGGTATCAGATTGTTTGTATGGTGGTCGATCGCGGCAGCCTCAAGGGCGCGGCCGATGAGCTGGGCTATACGCAAAGTGCGGTGAGCCAGGCCGTCAAGGCGCTCGAGCGTGAACTGGGCACCACGCTTATCGAGCGCGGTAAACAGGGTGTTTCGCTTACGCGCGATGGCAAACAGTACCTGCCGTATCTGCGTCAAATTGTAACGGCCGAGGCCGAGCTCGAGGGCAAGCGCCAAGAGCTGCTGGGCCTGTCCTCGACTGACATTCGCATTGCGACGTTTACCAACGTGAGCCGTACCGTGTTGCCGCGTGTGATCCGCGACTTTGGGGCCCTGCATCCGGGTGTGCACTTTACCCTTAAACAGGGCGATTACACGCGCAACGCCCAGTGGGTGCACGATGGCGTGGTTGACTTTTGCTTTACGGCACGTGGATTTACCGCCGGGCTCGAGAAGCGCGTGGTCTATCACGACGAGTTGGTGGCGCTGTTGCCGGCCGCGCATTCGCTGACGGCAAAGGAAAAGGTCACGCTTGCCGATTTGGCGTCCGAGCCGTTTGTGCTGCTGGATGAGGGTGAGCAGAGCCTGGTGCTCGACGCATTTGCCGCGCACGGGCTGTCGCCGCATGTGACGAGCGAGGTCACCGACGACTACACCATTATGGCGATGGTGGAGGAGGGGTTAGGCGTGAGCATGCTGTATCGCCGTACTGTTGAGGGCATGCAGGCCGATATTCGCGTGCGTCCCATCGTGCATGCCCCCTCGCGCGACGTTGTGGCGGCCTGGCGCAGCTGGGACACCATGCCTATCGCCACGAGGCGCTTTATCGACTATATGAGCTCGCATATTGTCAATTAATGACTGACGTGACGTTGGGCGCGGTGTTTAGCGGGCTGTTGCTTTGGCTTGTGCTAGACGGTAGGTGCGTGCCGGGTGGCAAAGTAGCACCGCCACGACCATAAAGAACGCCGTGGTGCCCAGGCTGATGGGGTAGACCATCATGATGTTCGCAAAGGTGCGGAAGTGCGGGAACACGCAGAACACCCAATAGAAGCGGATGCCGCAGACGCAGATCATGGTGATGAGGGCGGGCATGAGCGAGATGCCAAAGCCGCGCAGGTAACCGGACATGTTTTCGTAGAACATGCTAAAGGCGTATGCGGGGAAAATCGAGCACACGCGGATATAGCCGATCGAGACGATATTGGGATCGCTGTTAAAGAGCGACAGGATCTCGCGACCCAAGCCGACGATGATGACGATGGTAGTGAGCGCGACAATGCCGCCTTCGACCAGGCAGACCTTGAGCGTCTTGGTGCAGCGGTCGATCTGGCGCGCACCGTGGTTCTGTCCCACAAAGGTGGTACAAGCCTGGCTAAAGCTGTTGAGCAGGTTGTAGCACACGTACTCCAGGCTCATTGCCGCGCTGGAGGCTGCCATGACCTCGGTGCCCAGGCTGTTGATGGCAGACTGGATAATGATGTTGGCGACGGCAAAGACGGCGCTCTGGATACCGGCGGGCAGGCCAATCTTGACGATGCGCTTGAGGGCGACAGGGTCGATGGCCAGGTCGCGCGGGGTGACGCGGACGACGGAGTCGGTCTTGAGCAGGCGGATAAAGAGCGTGACGGCGCTGACGGTGTAGGCGATGGCCGTGGCGATGGCCACGCCGGCGACGCCCCAATGGAGCACGGGAACAAAGATGAGGTCCAAGCCAATGTTGAGGACGGTGGACACGGCGAGCGCCTGGAGCGGCATGCGGGTAATACCGACAGAGCGGAAGATCGCGGCCTCGAAGTTGTAGAGCAAGATCGAGGGCATGCTCAGCAAAAAGACACGCAGGTAGAGCGATGCGAGCGGCATGGTCTCGGCGGGGACGTTGAGCGCGGCGAGCATAGGCTCGGCA
This sequence comes from uncultured Collinsella sp., assembly GCA_934617135.1. Classification (GTDB taxonomy): domain Bacteria; phylum Actinomycetota; class Coriobacteriia; order Coriobacteriales; family Coriobacteriaceae; genus Collinsella. The sequence goes on from CAKTUC010000007.1 coordinate 19,850, forward strand.
AAGATTTCGCCCAGTGCGATGACGACGAAGCCCACGAGTGCCATGAGGATCGAGGTGTGGACGGCACGCTTGACCATGTTTTGGTCGTTGCGGCCGATGGCGTTGGCAATAACCACGTTAGAGCCAAGCGACAGGCCGATAAACAGGTTGATCATCAGGCTGGTGAGCGGAACGTTGGAGCCGACGGCGGCCATGGCAAGGGTTCCCTGGTCGCCCGAGAAGTTACCGATAATGACCGTGGCGATAAGGTTCGACAGTTGCTCGAGGATGCTCGTCGCGGCAACGGGAAAGGCGAACAGGGGAATGTTGCGCCACAGCGAGCCAGTCGTCATGTCAATGTGCTTAGATGCGGTATCAGCCATACGCTCTCAATCTCTTATATGCGCTTCAATGCTAATTTGCGCAGACGATGATACTCCTAATACGACCACCCGGCACTTGGGGACGTTCCTTTTCTGCCGGCACTTGGGGACGTTCCTAAAGTGCCGGCAGAAAAGGAACGTCCCCAAGTGCCGCCATGTGGGGGAGGCGTGAGACAATGGTGGGCGCTGTGTTGTCCGTGCTAAGGAGTTGCCATGTTGTTGTGTCCCGTTTGCCATGAGCCGTTGGTGGACGACGAGCGTGGGGCTGCATGTGCGGGCGGGCATCGGTTCGATCGTGCGCGCGAGGGCTACCTGTACCTGTTGCGCTCGTCCAAGAGCGGTGACTCCATGGGCGATCCCAAGTCGCAGGCACGCAGCCGTCGCGATTTTCTGAATCGCGACTACTATGCGCCATTGCGCGATGCGATGGTCGAGCTGGTGCGCGAACGAGCGGCTGAGCGCGGGGCGTCCACGGACAAACCGCTGAACTTGCTCGACATCTGCTGTGGCGAGGGCTACTACACAAGTGCCATGGGCTCGGTGCCGAACGTTGATGCCTACGGGTTTGACCTGGGTAAGGAAATGGTGCGCCTGGCTGCCAAGCGAGGCGGCGCGACGTATTTCGTCGCCAACATGAAGGACATCCCCGTGGCAGATGGCGCCTTCGATATGGTGACCGAGCTCTTTGCTCCCTTTAACGAGCGCGAGTTTGCCCGCGTGCTGGCGCCCGAGGGCAAACTCTACACCGTGGTCCCGGGCGCCCGCCATCTCTTTGGACTCAAGGAAGTGCTCTACGATACGCCGTACCTCAACGATGAAAAGCTGCCGCAGACGACCGAGCTTGAGCTCGTAGGCACGCAGCGCGTGACGGCGTCGATCGCCCTCCAGACGCAGGCCGACATCGAAGCCGTATTCCAGATGACGCCGTACTACTACCGCACGCGCCCGGCAGACAAAGAGCGCCTGGCAAACCTGGACTCGCTCCAAACGGACATCGACTTCATCATCGCCGAGTACCGCCACTAACCTGCCAAAAAGGGACAGGTTTATTTTGGCAGGTTTTATCTGGGCAAACGTAAAGGGCCGACCGCGTTGCTACGCGATCGGCCCTCTTTAGCTGCTTGATTGCAAAGGCTATGGGAGACAGGTGCCTACAGGCGATCCTTGTTCTCGGCCTTAACGGCGTGTGCCTGCTGAACAAAGAACAGGTCGTACACCACGATGACAAAGGCGCCAATGTTGATGGCGTCGCCCCCAAGCGCGGGAAGCGTAAGCACGGCCTGGGCGAGCGTGGCGGCTGCGGCAACAATACCGAGTTTAAACGCGCCGTCTACCTGCGAAGGCTTGTTGGCGCCCTTGATTCCCGCGACGCCCGCGGCGAGGTCGACGAGACCCTTGGCGATAATCACGACCGCGGCGAGCATGGCATTCGGTCCGTAGGTGGACTCGAGCTTGCCGGTCGCGATGCCGGCAATTCCAATGACGAGGCTTGCGATGCCCAGAACAAAATAAATCAGGGCAAGGATTTTGAGTGTCTTGCGAGCGGCGCTCATGACTGGTCCTTTCGATGCGGGCGCGGAAAATCTGTCGCGCCCAGGTTACGGCACATATCGTGAAGCACATTGTAGTTCAACGAGGCGATGCGTGCGTTTGAAAGCGCTTTGAGCCCGTGCGGCCCAACCTTTCAAAAAGGAAAGCTGGGCGTAAGCCAAATCGATGGCAGCCCATGCGCGGCGCTGCGATGATGAGGCCATGGTAAGGGCTGGACCGAAGGAGGAGCCATGATGTACGGAGTAGAGCAGACGCGCGAGCCACGGTCGTTGGGAAGGCGTATGAGTGATTCTGTGATCGCTGCCGTGTGCACGGGATTGATGGCGGTGCTTTGCATTGGGATGCTGTGGACTATGTCGCATGTGGGACAATAACGGACGGTTGGGTGCCGGCATGAATGGCGCCCATGTATTCGTTTTGTTTGCTAAGGAGTGTCCATGGGCGTCGTCGATCCCTTTTCTGTTGCACAGGCGGCAGGGCTCGAGTTAACCAGGACGTCCGAGGGCCTCACGCTCACCGACGGCGCGATGGAGCTGCGCGCCGATTTTACCCGCATGCTTCCACGGCTCAAGCAGGGCCGTCTGCAGCAGGAGCTGCTGGTGAAGGCCGCCCGCGCGAAAGGCGTCGAGCGTCCGTGGGCAATCGATGCCACGGCAGGCTTTGGCGAGGATTCGCTGCTGTTGGCGGCCGCGGGCTTTACCGTCGATCTGTATGAGCAGGATTGCGTGATCGCGGCGCTGCTGCAGGATGCCTTGGACCGTGCGGCGGACGATCCGGCGCTTGCGGATGCCGTGGCGCGTATGCGTTTACATACAGGCGAGGACAGCATCGCCGGGCTTCATCAGACCGCCGCTTCGATTGAGCAAGGTGAGCTCGCCGCTCCGGACGTGGTGTACCTGGACCCCATGTTTCCCGAGCGCACCAAGAGCGCGGCGGTCAAAAAGAAGTTTCAGCTGCTGCATCATCTGGAACAGCCGTGCGCCGACGAGGAGACGTTGGTCGAGGCCGCACTTGCCGTGCATCCGCGTAAAGTCGTTATTAAACGACCGGTGAAGGGCCCGTTGCTTGCCGGTATGAAGCCGAGCTATCAACTAGCGGGTAAGGCCGTGCGCTACGACGTTTTGGTGCCGCCGCGTCCGTCATCTGCCGAGTAGCGCTCAACGCGAGGGCGCAGCGCGATCTATTTCCAAGGATGCGACGTCAGGTGCCAGCCGCCGCAGTACTCGCATTTGTAGCAGGCCAGGCCGCGACGCCCACGATTCTCGCAATCGGCCATGACGGCCTCGGCCTCGGCGCGCGTGTCGTAGCGGTTCTTGCGCTCGCACGATTTGTAGCGCCAGGCCTCGTCGCGCTCGGCATCCAGGGCGCCGCGGCGCTCATCCTCGCGTGCAAATAGGTCGCTCATATCGCCGCCGGTGGCAGCGCTCAAAAACTCGCTTTTGGCCTTTGACCAGGCGGCTCGCTTTTTGCTCCCCATCTGCTTCGCACCCTCTCCAAACGTTGGTATCATTGCTCAATCAAAGTGATACCAATAAACGTGAGGTCGCCGCGTGATGATCAGAAAAACCCTCGATACCGACATTCCCGCTGTCATGGCCATCTATGACGCGGCCCGCGCTTTTATGCGCGAGCATGGCAATGCTACGCAGTGGCCGGTGGGCACGCCCTCGGCCGAGCAACTCAAAAGCGATATAGCCGCCGGTGGCAGCTATGTATGCGAGGAAGACGGTCGCGTGGTGGCGACGTTTGCCTTTTTACCGGGTCCGGACGAGTGCTATGACGTAATTGAGGACGGTCAATGGCGTAGCGACACTCCGTACGCCGTGCTGCACCGTGTGGCGTCGGATGGCATCACGCATGGCGTCGCAGCAGCGATGTTTGCCTTTGCCAAGGAGCGCGCCAGCCATCTGCGTATCGACACGCATCAAGACAATCTGCCCATGCAGGGCGCCATCGCCAAGGCCGGGTTTAAGCGCGCCGGTATCGTGTATGTGTCGGACGGCACGCCGCGCGTCGCCTTCGACTGGCTGCGCGAGGCGTAAAGGCCGAGTCGCGTATCGGCAATTCGCGCGAACGGAAAATGGCCCCTAGCGGGGCCATTTTTGCTTGCAAGTGATGTTCTGGCTGGGTAAGGGGGCAGTGTCCGTCGCGGGCAAATGCTGGCTACGCCTTGGGCAGCTCGCTTCCGCAGTGGCAGCACTTGGTCGCGCCCTCGTTTACCTCTTCCAGGCAATAAGGGCAGACGGGCTTGGGGGCGGCTTCCTCGGCGGGGGCGCCGGCCAACTTGTCGCCAATCTCCTGCGCCTTGTTAAACGCCTTGACGATGGCAAAGACAATAGCCGCCACGATCAAAAAGTTGATGCACGCGCCGATGAACGCGCCAAAGTCGATATTGGTGCCCGGCACCACCAGCCCCGAGATCTCGGTGGCGCTGCCGCCGGCGATGACAGCGATGAGCGGGTTGATGATGTTGTCGGTAAGCGAGGTCACGATGGCAGTGAACGCGCCACCAATGATGACGCCGACGGCCATGTCCATCACGTTGCCGCGATTGATGAATTCCTTGAATTCGTTGAGCAGTGCCTTCATGGGGGCTCCTCGGTGTCGTGGGGCTCGCATTGCACCACCCCAGATGAGCCCGGGCAGACAAAAAGGGGAGGTGCCGGCTTTCGCAAGGCGCGAACCTACGAAAATCGCCGCGCGGCAACGCAGGGCGATGAGCTCGGTCGGGGGATAGGGCCCGCTTCGCCCGCCGGCTTGTAAATTGTATCATCCGGTGTGTGACAGAAGCGTACCCTGCGGGGTCGGCGGGCTATCAACGGGGGAGATCATGTCAAAGCAAGCGGTCATAGGAATTCTGGCGCACGTCGATGCCGGCAAGACCACGCTGGCCGAGGCCATGCTGTTTCATGCCGGCCGTATTCGAAAGCGCGGGCGCGTGGACGATGGCGATTCTCATCTGGATACGAACGAGATTGAGCGTGAGCGCGGCATCACGATCTTCTCGTCGCAGGCCGTGCTCGACCACGGCGACACCCACGTTATGCTCGTGGACGCTCCCGGCCATGTCGATTTTTCGGCCGAGGCGGAGCGCACGCTGCGCGCGCTCGACTACGCGATTCTGGTGGTGGGCGCCAACGACGGCGTGCAGGGTCATACCGAAACCCTGTGGCGACTGCTTGCTCGCTACGACATTCCGACGTTCATCTTTATCAACAAGATCGATCTAGAGAACCCTGGTTGTGATGCGCTGATGGAGCAACTCGGCCAGCGTCTTTCCGAAGGTTGCCTGGATGCCGATGATTTGCTGGCGGGCGGCGTCGTGCAAGAGGATGCTGCGGCGTTGGACGAGATGGCGCTCGAGGAGTTTCTTGAGACGGGCGAGCTTTCGGCTGCCACGCTTTCGCGCATGGTGGCCGAGCGCGGGTTGTTTCCCTGCTTTGCCGGCTCGGCGCTCAAAGACCAAGGCGTGGCGGAGCTGCTCGACGGCATGTGCGCCCTGATGCGCGAGAGGACATGGCCCCAGGAGTTCGCCGCACGCGTCTATCGCGTGAGTCGTGGAGACCGCGGCGAGCGTCTTGCCTGGGTCAAGGTGACGGGCGGTGTGCTGCGCGCAAAGCAGGTGATTGAGGGGCGCTCCGGTGTCGAGGCTTGGGAGCAAAAGGTCGATCAGGTGCGTATCTATAACGGCGAGAAATACGAACTTGCCCAGGAAGTTGCCGCCGGCGGTATCTGCGCCGTGACGGGCCTCGCGCACGTTCGTCCAGGTGATGCCCTGGGCGCAGAGCCCATGGGTGAGCAGCCGATCATCGCGCCGGTTCTCACCTATACGGTGCTGCCGGGCGAGCACGATGTCCACACGGTGTTTCAGGCGCTGACCGAGCTTGCCGATGAGGATCCCATGCTCGGCGTAAACTGGAACACGCATCTTGAGCAGATCCATCTGCAGCTCATGGGCGCCGTGCAGCTCGAGGTCGTGCAGCGCGTGCTGGCCGATCGCTTTGGCCTTACGGTTGCGTTTGAGTCCGGCGGCATCCTCTATAAGGAAACCATCTCGCAGACGGTCGAGGGCGTGGGCCACTTTGAGCCGCTGCGCCACTATGCCGAGGTGCACCTGCGCTTAGAGCCGCTGCCGGCGGGCTCGGGCGTGCAGTTTGGCACCGTGACCTCGACCGACGAGCTCGACCTGAACTGGCAACGCTTGGCGCTCACCAATGCCATGGAACGCGACCACCTGGGCGTGCTGACCGGCTCGCCCATCACCGATGTGCGCATTACACTCACGGGCGGCCGCGCGCATGCCAAGCACACCGAGGGCGGCGACTTTCGCCAGGCAACGTATCGCGCGATTCGCCAGGGGCTCATGCAGGCGCGTGAGGCGGGTGCGGCGGTGCTGCTAGAGCCGTGGTATCGCTTTGAGCTCGAGGTGCCAGGGGAGTGCGTGGGCCGTGCGCTGTCGGATGCCACACGTATGGGTGCCGAGTACGAGCCGCCGACGATGCTGGACGATCGCGCCAAGCTCGTAGGCCGCGTGCCGGCATCCGAGGTGCAGGACTATGCGCTGGAGATGGCTGCCTACACAAGCGGTCGCGGGCATCTGTACCTGGAGTTTGCCGGCTATGCGCCCTGCCATGATGCTGAGCGCGTGATCGAGGCGGCCGCCTATGAGCCCGAAGCCGATCTGCCCAACACGCCTGACTCGGTCTTCTGCTCTCACGGCGCCGGCTACACCGTCAAGTGGTACGACGTCCCCGCCGCGGCGCATGTGCGCATCGATCCTGCCACCTTCCGCCCTTGGCGCCCTGCAGATGCCGAATTCTTCGGACGCATGTGACAAAGGGACAGTCCCTTTGTCACATCCTGTTGGTACAACTCGGTATAAGTTGGTATAACTATTAACAGCGTTTGCCAATCCGAGGAGGCCGACATGAATCCAAATCCCTTTAAGCCCACGGCTGGCAAGCGGCCTCCGGTGTTGATCGGCCGCGAGTCGGTCATTGAGGATTTTGAAGAAGGCCTCGACAACGGCGCGGGAGCGCCGGGCAGGCTCATGCTCATCACGGGAAACCGCGGCTGCGGCAAAACGGTTCTCCTGCGGGAGCTGCAGCGACTGGCGGCAGAGCGCGGATGGGTGGTTGTTTCGGATTCTGCGTCGCTTGGCTTATGCGACCGCTTGGCCGATGCACTCCGTTCGAATAAGCCAGTCGTAACGTCAATGGAGCTCGGCCCGTCGTTTGGCCGGTTGTCGGTCGAGGCGGCGCGGGCAAAAGGCGAGACGTTGCGCGGGCTGGTCAACGAGCGTCTCAAAAAGCTCGAGCCAGGAAAGGGCATCCTGTTTGCGATTGACGAGGCCCAGTCGGCGTCTATTGAGGAGATGGCGGCCCTGGCCGTCCTCTACCAGCAGGTGCTCGGAGACCAGGATGCCACGGGCTTGCCCGATAGCGACCAGCGCGGTCTTGCGCTGGTCTTTGCCGGCTTGCCCAGCATGGTTGATGACCTGCTCGAAGAGCCCAGCGTAACGTTTTTGCGGCGTGCCCAGCAGCGTACGCTGGGGGCGATTTCTTTGCCCAAGGTGCGCGATTCATATGTCCAGACGGTCAAAGACGCTGGCCTTTGCGTTGATGCGGAGACGGCGGACCTTGCGGCGCGCAAGAGTATGGGCCATCCCTACATGGTTCAGCTCGTGGGCTATTACATGTGGCGGTCTGCTGCCCGGCGTGGTTCGCAGGCCATCGAAGGGCGCGATGTCGAGGCTGGCCACACGGATGCCATCTCCGAGTTCTACGAAGCGGTCGACGCACCGCTGTATTACGGGCTGCGCAGTCCACAGCGTCTGTTTATCGAGGCCATGGCGGTTGACGAGGGCAAGCCGACGCGCATGGCGGACGTCATTGAGCGCTGCGATCGAACCCAGAGCTGGGCGAGCAAGTATCGCGCAAGCTTGATTCGCGAGCGCGTCATCGAGGCTGCCGGATACGGCCTCGTCCGGTTTACCGTACCCATGCTGGGCGAGTACATCCGCGACCGCGTTCTATGGCACGAGTGATGTGAGGTCAAAACATGGTGATTCAAACTGAGCGACTGACGCTTCGTCCGTGGCGCGAGACGGATGCGGCGAGCCTGTTTACATATGCGAGCGATCCAGAGGTGGGCCCGGCTGCCGGCTGGCCACCCCATCGAAGCATTGAAGAAAGTGGGGAGATCATTCGAACGGTCTTTTCCGCGCCCCACACCTTTGCCGTGTGTCTGGCCGCGACAGATGAGCCCATGGGCAGCATCGGGCTCATGTCGTCTCGCTGCGAAACAAGCCACCAAGGTGACGGTCTCGAACTCGAAGTGGGGTACTGGATCGCCAAGCCGTTCTGGGGCCGAGGTTTTGCTCCCGAAGCGGTGCGAGCCATGCAGCGCTATGCGTTCGAAACACTTGGCTGCAAGGCGCTTTGGTGCGGATACTACGAGGGCAACAACAAGTCGTTACGCGTGCAGCAAAAATGTGGGTTCGCGCCCCATCACGTTGAGTACGACGTGCCCTGCGAGCTCATGGGCGATGTGCGTACCGAGTACTTTACGCATTTGACCTGCGACGACTGGCGCGGGCAGGCAGAAGGGGAGCGATGACGGTGTCGCAGCAACCAAGCGCTATCGAGGTACGTGGTGCGCGCGTCCATAACCTCAAGGACATCGATATCGATATTCCGCTGGGAAAGCTCGTGGGTATTGCCGGCGTGTCGGGCTCGGGCAAGAGCTCGCTGGCGCTGGGAGTTCTCTATGCCGAGGGCTCGCGCCGTTACTTGGAGGCGCTCAGCACCTATACCCGCCGACGGCTCACCCAGGCCGAGCACGCTCAGGTGGATGAAGTGCTGCACGTGCCGGCGGCGCTCGCGCTGCATCAGCGCCCAAGCGTTCCGGGCGTACGCTCGACCTTTGGCACCATGACCGAGCTCAATAACAGCTTGCGCCTGCTCTTTAGCCGTTGCGCCCATCACGTGTGTCCGCACTGCGGAACGCGCGTAGAGCCGAGCCTTAACGTGGCCGCGGGCCTGTCGCTTACCTGTCCGTCATGCGGCCGCGAGTTCTACGCGCCGAGCGCCGAGGATCTTGCCTTTAACAGCGGCGGTGCGTGCCCGACCTGCGGCGGCACCGGCGTTATGCGCGAGGTGGACGAGGCGAGCCTGGTGCCCGACGAGTCAAAGACCATCAACGAGGGCGCGGTGCTTCCCTGGGGCACGCTCATGTGGGATTTGATGAAGCAAGTCGCCGGCGAGATGGGCGTGCGTACCGATGTGCCGTTTAACCAGCTCACAGCGCATGAGCGCGATATCGTGTTTCATGGCCCGGCGGTTAAGAAGCATATCCTCTACGTGCCCAAAAACGGCGAGGGCGCCACACCGCTCGACTTTACCTACTACAACGCCGTCTATACCGTCGAGAATGCGCTCGCCAAGGTCAAGGACGATAAGGGGCTCAAACGCGTTGCGCGCTTTTTGCGCGAGGGGCCATGCCGCGACTGTGGTGGCACGCGGCTTTCCGAGGCGGCGCGTCAGCCGCAGGTGCGCGGTATCAATTTGGCGCGGGCTGCAGCTATGACGCTGGGCGAGGCGATCGAATGGGTGCGTGGCGTGCCCGCGTCGTTGCCGGGCGAGATGCAGCCCATGGCAGCGGACATCTGTGATTCGTTCTTGAGCACGGCTCGCCGTCTGGTCGACTTGGGCCTCGATTACCTTTCGCTCGATCGCGCCGGCGCCACGCTCTCTACGGGCGAGCGTCAGCGCGTGCAGCTGGCCCGCGTGGTGCGCAATCGCTCGACGGGCGTGCTCTATGTACTGGACGAGCCCTCGATTGGCTTGCATCCGGCAAATGTCGATGGCCTGGTGGGCGTGATGCGCGACCTGGTTGCCGACGGCAACACCGTGGTCGTTGTCGACCACGATACACGCGTGCTGACGGAAGCCGACTATCTGGTCGAGATGGGCCCCGTTGCCGGAGCGGGCGGCGGCAACGTGATTGCTGCCGGTTCGGTGGATGAGGTCGAGCGCGCCCAAGCCAGCCGAATCGCGCAGTTCTTGCGCTCGGACCCCAAGCGCTTGCGCCCGCAGGTGGACGTCGTTGAAATGTTTGACCAGGGCCATATTCGCATGGCGACCGGCGCAATTCATACCGTCAAGCCGCTCAAAGTCGATATCCCGCGCGGCCGTCTCGTCGCAGTGACGGGTGTTTCTGGCTCGGGCAAGACGACGCTCGTGCTCGAGACACTCATCCCCGCACTTAAGGCACAAGCGGCCGGTGAGCGCTTGCCGCGCCATGTGCGCTGGATCGATGCCGAGGGAATCGTCCGTGCCAACCTCATCGACGCCACGCCCATCGGTGCCAACGTGCGCTCGACGGTGGCGACCTATGCCGATATCCACGACGAGCTGCGTCGCGCCTTCGCCCGTACACCCGAGGCCAAAGCTGCCGGCTACAAGGCGGGCGCCTTTAGCTACAACACCGGTGCCCTGCGCTGTCCCACGTGTGATGGTACGGGTTCCATATCGCTTGACGTGCAGTTTTTGCCCGATGTCGAGATCGTCTGCCCGGCATGCCGCGGCTCGCGCTACGCCGAGGCCGCCTCGCATATCCATCGCGAGGGCAAGGACGGCAGTCTGCTTACGTTGCCGCAACTTATGGATATGAGCGTGGACGAGGCACTCGACGCCACGGTGGGACTCAAGAAAGTTCAGACGCGCCTGCAGACCTTGCACGACCTGGGTCTGGGCTACCTCACACTTGGCGAGCCTACGCCGGCGCTTTCGGGTGGCGAGGCGCAGCGCCTTAAGCTCGCGAGCGAGATGGGCCGTGTGCAGGACGATGCCGTGTTCGTATTCGACGAGCCAACGATTGGCCTACATCCGCTCGATGTTCAGGTACTGCTGAGTGTGTTTGACGGCCTGGTTGCCAAGGGCGCCACGGTCATCGTGATCGAGCATGATCTCGACCTCATCCGCAACGCCGACTACGTGATTGACATGGGTCCAGGCGGCGGCGACGCCGGCGGGCAAATCGTCTGCGCCGGCACGCCGGTGGATATCGCTGCTTGCTCCAAGAGCATTACCGGTCGTTATCTATAGGCGATGTGACAAAGGGACTGCCCCTTTGTCACATTGACTTCTATTTCACGCATTGAGCAGCGAGATAGTCGCGGAAGAACGGCAACTCAAAGGCGACGACCCCTCGTCCGCGTTCTCCAATGATGCCGGCGTCAATCATGCGACGCCGGTAGCGGGAGACCTGCTGCGGTGAACGCTTAAGGCGCTCGACGAGGTCGGCGGTAGTGGACTCTTCCTCATCGTCAAGCATGGCGATAAGGAATCGCTTGTCCTCTGCAGTGAGTTCTCGATAGGTTGCTGCGAGAATTCGGTCATCCATCTCGTCGCGGGCGATTATGATTCCCTGGTCAAAGTCGCGCGACGATATCTCCTTTGAGTTGCTCGTGAGATCCCAGGCGCGGTAACCCACAAGCTGCAATAGAAAGGGGAAGCCCGAAATCGAGCGAACGGCCTTATCGATTCCCTCGGCATTCGCCACGCGGTCGTTTTCCTGAATCGTTCGAATCAGGGCTTCGCGCACATCGTGGTCGGCGATTCGCCCCAGATGATATTGCTGAGCACGGCGAAGAAACGAGACCGTCTTATGGCTCAGCAGTGTCGAGACGTTGTTGGGAAGCCCCGCCATGAGCAGGGCAACGCGCTTTCCGTCGGTCACAAAGTGTTGATAGGTGGCTGCGAGCTGAATCATCTCATCGAGCGTTGGATCGACTTCATCAACCGTGATGAGTAGCCCAGTGTCGGCCTCATTGAGCTGGTCGATGATGTCGCTCATGCGGTAACGCCAGGTCGAGACCTCATGGGCGTGATTGACCTCGATGCTGCCGAGAGGCGCGATGCCAAGACCGGTAATTTCGAAATCGGTCGGAAGATCAATGAGATGAGCTGCTGCCCGTTTTGCTCCGAGCTCAATTTCCTCAAGCATTCCTGGAAGCGCGGTTGTCTTTACGGCAACCCAGCCATGGGATTCGGCCCTCGTCGCAAGCGACGACATGAGGGCAGTTTTACCGGTTCCGCGTGCCCCCGAGAAGATAGAGGTCAGTTCCGGGCGTCTGCGCTGGCTCAAGAAGGCGCGGTCCAGATCACGGATGATCTGCTGCCTTCCGGCAAGATGTGCGGGAACCTCACCAAAACTAGGAGTAAACGGGTTTTCGAGATACTCCACTGTGCCCTCCTTCAGCGTCTCGAGTTAACTTCATTTTATTCTAGTTAATTTCAGTTAAAAGCGATTAATTACGTTTAACTATATGACGGTCGAATGTGACAAAGGGACTGTCCCTTTGTCACATGCCGGCAAAGTCCGTCTGGCGCAACGCCTCGTAGAGGACGATGGCGGCGCTGTTGGAGAGATTGAGTGCGCTGATGCGGTAATCGTCGGGATTGACGAAGTTGCCGCAGATGTCCTGCTGCAGGATGGCATCGTGGCTGTCCTCGGTGTGCCCGAGCGACTTCTCATGAGCCTCCCAGGCGTCGGCGTTGTCGAGCGAGTCGCAATCGCGCAGCATGGGGATGCGCTCGCAGCGCTCGGGCGCCGCGGCAAGCAGTGGCTCGGGAATGCCCGAGCTCTCGCTGCCAAAGACCAAGAAGTCTCCATCGCGATAGGCGCTTTGCGCATAGGTGCGGCGCGCCTTTTTGGTCAGCAGATGCAGGCGCTCATCGGCAGGGGAGAGGCCGTTGCGCGCAAGGAAGTCCTCCCAGCCGGCATACGTCGTCACGTCCAAGTTTTGCCAGTAGCCCAGGCCGGCACGACGCACCGTCTTGTCGTCGAGCGAAAAGCCCAGCGGCTCCACCAGGTGCAGGCGGGTGCCGGTGACCACACAGGTGCGGCCGATGTTGCCCGTATTGGCGGGAATCTCGGGCGCATACAGCACGATATTGAACATGAATCTCCTTGGCTCAGAACGAAAAACCACCACGAAGGGGACAGGCACCTTCGTGGTGGTTTCGTCTCGATAAAACCTAGGCGCGATGCCAGTCGGTCAGGCAGGCGTCCAACGCGGCGATGAGCGCGTCCTTGTCCATGTGACGGCCGATGATGCACAGGCTCGTCATGCGGTCGCCCGTCTCGTCGTCCCAAATCTGCATGATCTCGGGGTTCTCGTCGATGATCTTCTGCTTCTCGCCCTCGGGCGCGGAGTCGACGAACAGGCCGTTCTCCATCAGGCGCATCTGGTGGCCGGCCTGCTCAAACATGTAGCACATGTCCGGATCGCCGGTCTGCCACAGCGGACCCTTGACGCGGATGACCTCGTCAGGCCACTCCTGCTCAACAAAGTCGGTGAACTTCTGCAGGTCAAACGGCTTGCGACGCGAGTACACAAAGGTCTCGATGTCGTACTCCAGCACCTCGGGGTCGTCGTGCTCCTCGGGATGCTCCATGGCCTCGATCCAGGCGGCGGAGTTGTAGGCGCGCATAAAATCGAAACGGTCGGTGTCGAGCAGCTCCTCCATGGGGACCTCGCCGTTTTGAGCCTCGACGATCACGGCATCCTTCTGCAGGCTGCGCACGATGGCCTTGAGCTCGGCGATCTGCTCGGGCGTGACGGTGTCGGTCTTGTTGAGGATCAGCGTGGAGCAGAACTCGATCTGCTGGATTAGCAGGCTCTCGATGTCGTCCTCGTCGATATCCTCGGCCAGCAGGTCACGGCCGCCGTTGAACTCGTCGTACATGCGGGCGCAGTCGACCACGGCCACGATGTTGTCGAGCGCGAGCTTGGGCTCGCCGCCCACCTTGGCTTCGTCGCAGAAGCTCGAGATGGTGTAGGCGATGGGGATGGGCTCGCAAATGCCCGAGGCCTCGATGATGATGTAGTCGAAGTTGCCCGAATCGGCGATACCCTGCAGCTGGTTGGCGAGGTCCTCCGAAAGGGTGCAGCAGATGCAGCCGTTGGTAAGGGGGATGAGGTCGTCGGTCTCGGAAAGGCCGCCATCGGCGATAAGGTTGGCGTCGACGTTGATCTCGCCGATATCGTTGACGATTACGGCGGCGCGGATGCCGCCGTCGTTGGCGAGGATGTGGTTGAGCAGCGTGGTCTTGCCGGCACCGAGGTAGCCGGTAAGCATGATGATCTTCACGGGTTTGTTGGGCATGTGCCCTCCTTTGTTAGACATGGCTTACAGTTGAATCATATGCCAAACGCCTGCTCTTATACCCACGAGCCGGCAAATAACACAGGCTACTCCCAGGCTCCCCACACATCGGGGCAATAGCCGACGGTGGCCTTTTTGCCGTTGCGCACGATGGGTTCGGCGAGCACCTGCTGGTTCTCGAGCAGCTTGTCGAAGCGCTGGCTAGGGGTGAGGTGCTGGATGAGCGCGAGTGTTTCCTCGTCCTTGGCCTTGGGGTTGAGCAGCTTGTCGATGCCGCCGACCGCCTGCATGACGCTCGTGAGCTCGCCCTTGCTCATCTCCTTTTCCTTAAGGTCGATAAACTGCACCTTGATGCGGCGCTCCTTAAAGAAGCGCTGCGCCTTCTTGGTGTCGAAAGACTTCTTGGTGCCAAAAATCTGGATCATTGTGTTCCGCCGTTCTCGTAGTTCCGCCGTTCTACCTGATGAAGTTTGTCCTGGCGCGATCGGCCTCGGGGGCCTCGATGCCGGCTGCTTTTCCTGCCTCGATGCAGCGCAGGAGCCAGGCCATGTTCTTGCCGATGTTGCGCATGGTGGCCAGTCCCTCGGCGTCCTGAGCGGCCTCGCCCGGCATGGAACCAAAGACGTTGTTCCAGTACGTGGAGGCGACCACGGGCATCTGGTTGATGGTGAAGTACTTGTTGAGTACGTCGAAGGTGGTCGACGTGCCGCCGCGGCGGGCAACGGCGACAGCGGCGCCGGGCTTGTGCGCAAAGGCTTTGCCGCCGGCATAGAACGCGCGGTCGAGGGCCGAGAGGATGCGTCCGCTGGGATGCGCGTAGTAGACGGGCGAGCCAAAGACAAAGCCGTCTGCCTGCTCGGCGGCGGCAATCAGCTCGTTGACCACGTCGTCGCCAAAGGTGCAGCGGCAATCGAGCTTGCCGCACTGGCCGCAGCCGATGCAGTCGCGAATGGGCTTGGCGCCCAGCTGGAATACCTCGGTATCGATACCCTCGGCATGCAGCTGCTCGGCGACTTCGGCGAGTGCCGTGGCGGTGTTTCCGTTTGCCTTGGGGCTACCGTTAACTAGAAGAACCTTCATCACAAACTCCCTCTGCTTTTGATGACTTCTGCAGGGGATTATCTCACGATGAGGCCGACGGCGTGCGCCGCGACATGTGGCGTTAATCCAGCTGAGTACCCGGCACCTGCGGCGCCTCTTCAAGCAGCGCTTTGAGCTCGTTCAAGATGGAAACGGGCTGACGGTCGACGCCGTCCAGATGGAGTGTGGCCACGCGAATGGGCGGCTGATATTCAAGCGAGCCGATGAGCACGGGAGAACCCAGGAACCGTTCGATTTCGCTTGCGATTTCGTCGATTGCCTCGGGGCCGAGCTCATCGAAAAGCGCCACGAACGTTGGTCCCGTCGAACGGAACAGGCGACCCTTGCCGCGCGAACAATCCATGAGGCAGGCGGCGCTTTCGGCGAGCACGCGGTCGCCCGCATCAAAGCCAAAGCGGGCATTGACCTCGGCGATATCGTCAACCTTAATGACAATAAAGCCTGCCTCGTGCGGTACGCGACGCATCTCACCGATGGCGTTGACCAGAGCGTGGACATCGCCCAAGCCAGTCACGGAATCGGTCGTATCCGCTAGGCTTCGGTTGATGATAATGCCCACGTACATGTTAGGCTCGGTATCGGTGCCGTCCAGACGGTAGCCCGTGCAGTCGCAAAGCACGTACGTTCCGGTGGCATCCATCACGCGATACTGCATGTAATGGAAGTGCCACGATCCATTTACCACCATGTTGAGCTCGGAGCGCACGTTATCGCGGTCCTCGGGGTGGACACGAGCGAGCCACATGTCGACCGAGTTAAAGGGGTGCTGGGAAGGCAGGCCAAAATCGCGCACGGCGTTGACCGACCACTGCGATTCGCCGGTGTCGAGATTGAGGATGAACGGATAACGTGTCTCGGAGCTCATGGAGATTGCCTGGAACACGCGGTCGTTGCACGGAGGATGGTCCGCGACGGGGTGTTGCTGCGCACCGTCGCCTTCTGGTTGCTGCACGCGATGCATGAGTTTATAGCGATACATCTTGCGGTCGGCATCCATCGTCATCTGACGACGCGTGTCGCCGGCAAGCGGGTTAACGCTTGAACAGCCAAAGCTAAAGCTGGCGATCATGGGCGCCTTGCCGTCCGAGGTTGCCTCGATCAGATTGGTGCGTACCTGCTCCAGGCGCTGTTCAAGTTCCGTCTCGCTTGTCGTGGGTGAGATGAGCACGAACTCGTCTCCGCCAATGCGGAACAGCAATTCGTCGTGCTCCATGGTTTCGGAGAGCGCGCGGCAGATGCTCAGAATATAGCGATTGCCCTCGGCGTGGCCAAATATATCGTTGCAGTGCTTGAGGTGATCGATGTCAATATAAGCACAGGTGAAAGGGTCGCCTTTGCGCCAGAGTTGATCGACATGATGGTCGAGTCCGCCGCGGTTGCCAAGATTGGTGAGCGGGTCGATATAGGCGCTGCGCTCAAGCAGCTGGCGTTCTTGTTGCAAGATGGCGAGTGTCTTTTGTAGTTGCTCGCCGACAGCGCGCAACTCCGTAGGCAGTGCGGCAACATCGAGCTCGGCGGTCGAGACCCCATTTGCGAGTCGTTGAAGATGGGCAATGATTGATTGCTCGCCCAGGCGATATGACTCGTTCATGATGGATAACCTCCTCGGGCGAAACAATGGTCTGTATCATATCCCCAATTCGGTTTGGATTGGGGATATAAGTTAGCCAGTGGGGACAAACGCGTCCTCAAACGGTAGTGTTTTGCGCGCGAACGTATCAGGCATTGTCGCATCCGTCGAGCAATGCCTCAAAATCTTTCGCCGGCATGGGGCGATAGTAGAGAAAGCCTTGCGCATAGCGGGCGCCCATCTGGCGCAGCAGCTGAGCCTGGCCTTCCGTCTCGACGCCTTCAATCACAACGGGCAGATGGAGCGACTGCGCCATACCCAGCATCGATGACACGATCTGCGTGCTGCGGCCTTGATCGCGGCCGGTGGGCACAAAGGTGCGGTCGAGCTTGATAACGTCGACGTTGACGTTCTTGAGCATCGCGAGCGTGGACTGGCCGGTGCCAAAATCGTCCATGTAGGTCGAGAAGCCTCGGTTGTGCAGGTCTGCTGTCAGCTTGTCCACGGCCTCGGACTCTCCGGTATAGGCGGTCTCGGTAATCTCGATGCGCATGAGTTCGGGCGGCAGGTTGTACTGGGCGGCGAGCGACCCCATATGCTCGGCGACATCACAGGCAAGAATGTCCACGCGTGATACGTTGAGGGAGATTGGGACCACGTGAAGTCCACGATCGATGCGCCCGCGCAGCCACGAGGCGACACTCTGCCAAATGTACTTGTCGAGCGTCACCACAAAGCCGCTTTCCTCGAGCGCGGGGATAAAGGACGCAGGTGGAATCA
>CAKTUC010000008.1 GCA_934617135.1 uncultured Collinsella sp.
CCGCCCCGTCCCGCCGGCAAGCCCCAGCCGACGCCCCTCCCCTAAGTTGCGGTGATATAGTTCCTGTTTTCGCCTTTACCGAAGCTATTCAGGAACTATTCCACCTCAACTCGCGAAAGACAGGGGCAGTCGCGACACGTAAATTGGCATCGGATCAATGGCTCGCCAAGAAAAGGGCCTATTTACTACGTTTAGCTCGAAAGGGCCAACCATAGCAGCCTTTTTCGAAAATCGACAAGCCTTCTACCTGCGGTTTTATTTTTCATCTTTCCGGCATGGTCAAGGGTTTTCAACTAAACGTAGTAGATAGGCCCATTTTGTGGCATACGACCTATTTAAAATCGGCGGCAAAGGCCGAGGTTCCCCTCATCCACGCCGGGCCGCACGATTACCAGAAAGTTGCGGTGATATAGTTCCTATTTAAGGCTCAAATGACCGAATCAAGGAACTATTCCACCGCAACTTTGCAAGACATCCAGGGAGTGGGCATGAGGATCGCCGAGGTTTCAAAGGAGTATGGCATTTCCGCCGATACGCTGCGCTATTACGAGCGCATTGGCTTGCTGCCTCGTGTACACCGCAACGAAAATGGCATTCGCGACTACGATGAACAAGACTGTGCGCGCATCAAGTTCGTCAAGTGTATGCGCGGCGCAAGCGTGTCAATCGAAGCGCTCATCGAATATATGCAGCTCCTGGAACAGGGTGACGAAGCCATGGCGGCGCGCAGAGCCATTCTCGAAGAACAGCGCGACCAGGTCACCGAACGTATTGCCGAAATGCAGGCCGGTCTCGATCGTCTCAACTACAAAATCGCCCACTACGACGACCTCATCCACGCCTGCGAGCAAAAGCTGTCGAAGTAGGGCACGGATTTAAATGGCATGGCTTGTTTGGTGAACGGAGGAAGCATGGGCGATGTAGTCGAACGTGACTGGAGACTGTTTAAGGAATTGCTCCCTAAATGGCAAGAACGCTATATGGCAAAGCTCATCGATCAGTACATCGAGATACTGAACGGCGACGGCGAAGCCTCTGATAGGTTTTGGGCGCTCGAGGAGCATGTCAATAGGGACAGGCGGTGCGGCGGCGTAATGATGGAAGATATCCGCCGCAGCACGATGCGTCGCCAGATAGCCAGCCTGCTTGCTGACGACGTAATTTCTCTCAGCGATCTCGACGGTTTTACCGATGACATTAAGAGCTACGCACAACGCTGCATTGGTCAGTAAGTGCACTGAGTGACATACATCTCGGCCAAACGAGAACAAACGCCGGGTAGCCCGTAGGTTGCTCGGCGTTTGCGCAGATAAAACCTGCCAAAATAAACCTATCCCTTTTTGGCAGGTTACTCGGCGCTTTTGAGGGCGCCGACCATGTCGATCTTGTTGAGGGTTCGGTTGGTGGCGAGGTTGACGATGATCGTGAACGCAAAAGCCAGCACCACGGCAAGCACGTAGCTCAACGGTTCGACCTCAACGTCAAAGTACAGCGACGGCATCTGCAGGATGTACGTAAAGCTCTCGGCCAGCGCGCCGCCCAACGGCACGCCCAGCGCGGCACCGATTGCTGTGAGAATCAGCGTCTCCTTGTTGACGTAGTGGTGTACCTCACCGCGACGGAAACCCAGCACCTTGATGGTCGCCAGCTCGCGCTCACGCTCCGAGATATTCGTATTGGACAGCGTAAACACCACCACAAACGACAGGCACGCCGCCATAAAGGTCACGAGCACCACAACCGAGTTGATGATGGTGAAGTTGGCCTCGTAGTTCTCCCAATGTTCGGCCGTACTCGAAAGCGTCAGCCAGCCGTCGTTTTTGAGTTGCTTGCTAAACGCAATCTGATCGGCCGACGAGCCCTTGAGCAGCGTAAAGATGCCGTTAAGGCGAACGCTTTGACCAAACGCGCGCTCGTAGGTGCTCTGCGTCATATAGAGCGTGTTGCCCAGATAGTTAAGCGAGATGTCACTCACCTCAACATCGGCGACATTGAGCGATGAATCCTGAACCTGCGCCGTATCGCCCGGTTGAATCCCCAACACCAATTGCGAGCTCTTGCTCAGATACACATCCCCGTCGTGCAAAGCGAGTGGTGCCTTGGACTCGTCCTCCAGGCACACGTAGTCGTCCAAGTCGCTCGTACGGTCATCGGGCACCACGACCAGCTGCACGGTCTCGCTCTTGCCACCATACGTAAAGGTGACGTTGTCGGTCATGATCGGCAGCGTCGAGGTCACGGTCACGTTGGAGTCCTTGGCCGCGCTGCGCTCGTCCAGCGCCGCGCACGTCTGCGTAAAGTCATCGGGGTTGGCGACCGCCAGCAGGTCATAGCGCGTAATGTGCCCGTACTGCTTGGGCGAAAGCGCCACCGATGTGTCGCGAATGCCCATACCGCAAATCACGAGCGCCGTGCAGCCCGCGATGCCAAAGATGGTCATAAAGGCGCGCTTTTTGTAACGGAACAGATTGCGCGCGGCCACCTTGTTCAAAAAGCCCATGCGGCGCCAAATAAAGCCAATGCGCTCGAGGAAAATGCGCGAGCCGGCGCGCGGGGCCTTGGGGCGCATGAGCGAGGCCGGGGTCTCGGCCATCTCGTGGCGGCAAGCGATAATCGTGGCGCCCACCACGCCCACAGCAAACAGCGCCACCGAGACGATCGAAGACACGATGTCATATGAAAGCAGCATCTGGGGCAGCGAGTACATGTCGTCGAACACCGTAAACAGGAACAGCGGCAGACCCACAAAGCCGATGATATTGCCGAGCACGCCGCCGATTAGACAGGCCCACAGCGAGTAGTCCACGTATTTGGACAGAATGCGCCCGCGCGAATAGCCGAGCGCCTTGTACAGGCCGATGAGCGTGCGCTCCTCCTCGACCATGCGCGTGGCGGTGGTGAGGCTGATGAGCACGGCGACGATAAAGAAGATGAACGGGAACACCGTGGCGATGGCCTCGATTGAGGAGCTATCGCTCTCGACGCTCGAGTAGCTTGCGATATTGCCGCGGTCCTGGATATACCAGGTACAT
Source organism: uncultured Collinsella sp. (assembly GCA_934617135.1). Taxonomy (GTDB): domain Bacteria; phylum Actinomycetota; class Coriobacteriia; order Coriobacteriales; family Coriobacteriaceae; genus Collinsella. The sequence continues at coordinate 3,033 of CAKTUC010000008.1, forward strand.
TCGCCCAGGTCAGTAAGCTCGGCGCGGGCATCGGCGAACTGCTGGTCGGCAGCGGCGCGGCGCTGGTCTAGGTCGGCCTGCGCCTGCGCACGCTCCTCGCTGCCCTCGGCCATGCGGTTGATGTTGTCCTGCTCGATCCCAAAGACCATATTCGCCTGGCGCTCAGCTGCATCCAAGTTCGCTGGCGTGTCGACCGTCAGCTCCTTGGCACGCACCTTCTCGCGCTCGTCGCGAATCTTATCGATATTGGCTTTGACCTCGTCAATCTTTGTCGTATAGGCATCGGAATAGGAGTTGAGGTCCTTAGCCCCCTCGACGACCACGTGAATCGCAGAATAGGACGACGACGTCGCGGCATCCTCGCTTACGTAGAACTTGTAGTCCGCTGCCGAAGAAGCACGGAAGGCATTGACCGTCGAGTCGGAACTCACGTCGGTGGGGTCGAGAACCTCAGCCGTAATGGTGTAATCGCCCGCGGCAAACTGATCCTTGGCGCTCTGATTCGACGAGTTCGCATCGTTGGCGGCAAAGCTCACCGTATCGCCGAGCTTTTTGCCCGAAGCCTTCAAAAAGCGCGAAGTCACCGCCACCTCACCCGAAGTCTCGGGCAAGTCGCCGCGCACCAACACCGGCTGGTCAATATTCTCTTTAGAGAGGCTCTGCACGACCACGCGCTCGCGCGCCGTGCCCACGGCGGTGTAGGCGGTCTCGGTATAGATGCCCTCGGCCGTCTCGACGCCATCGACCTCTTGAATCGCGGCAAGGTCATCATCGGTCAGGCCATAGGTCGACTGTACGTTGATGTCATAGACATTCTGCTGGTCAAAGTAGGCGTCGACCGAATCACACAGGTCCTCGCAGCCCGCCTTAAGACCGCACATCACGCTCACGCCGAGCGCGGTAATGACCACGATAGACAAAAAGCGCTTAAGACTGCCTCGAATCGTGCGGTAGATACCGCGGCGGAAAACCGTCGGCACCATATCGTTTGAGCTTTGGGCGGTACGGTAGGTTGTAAACTCCCGGTCGCGATCCACGTGCTCCGTATCGCTGTTTTGGCTGTTTTGGCAATCCTGGTCCATGGCGCTACCACTCGATCGTCTCGATGGACACGGGGTTTTGCTGGACCATCTCGCTCTCCACGCGACCGCTCTTAAAGCGAATCAGGCGGTCGGCCATAGGCGCGAGCGCGGAGTTATGCGTGATGATGATGACCGTAATGCCCTGCTTGCGGCAGGTGTCCTGCAGCAGTTGCAAAATCTGCTTGCCGGTTTTGTAGTCGAGCGCGCCCGTGGGTTCGTCGCACAGGAGCAGCTTGGGGTTCTTGGCCAACGCGCGGGCAATGGACACGCGCTGTTGCTCGCCGCCCGAAAGCTGCGCGGGAAAGTTGCCCAGGCGCTCGCCCAGACCAACCTGGCGAAGCGTTTGCTCAGCATCGAGCGAATCGGGGCAGATCTGAGCTGCAAGTTCCACGTTTTCGAGCGCTGTCAGGTTGGGGACCAGATTGTAGAACTGGAAGACAAAGCCCACGTCGGCACGACGATATTCCACAAGCTGCGCCTCGTTGGCAGCGCTCACGTCGCGCCCATCTACCGTCACGGTGCCGGAGGTCGCCGTGTCCATGCCGCCCAAGATGTTGAGCGCCGTGGTTTTACCGGCACCCGAAGCGCCCAGGATAATGGCAAGCTCGCCACGCTCAACGGTAAAGCTCGCGCCGTCGAGCGCGTGAATGCGGGCATCGCCCTCGCCATAGGCTTTGATGACGTCTTTAAATTCGATATAGGCCATCGATCGGTTCCCATCTGGTCGGATAACTCTTAAGTATTACCCATTTCGCACCGACCAAAAAGGGACAGGTTTATTTTGGCAGGTTTTATATGGGGGAATGGCGGGTGTTGGTAGAGTGAAGATGCGCAGAGGGGGGTCATCCGCGGAGTCAGGCCGCCTGTCAAACGCAAAAGATTTATCTCGACCGACAGCCAAGTTCTTCGAACAGCTGTTCGTTTCTATGATATGATGCTACCATCCAAACAAGCTCATCCGCAGAAAGGCGACCACCGTGGCGTACGACTTCAAGAAGGAATGCAAGGAGCTCTATAGGCCGGCAGGCAAGCCAAGCATCGTAACCGTCCCGCCCATGAGCTACGTCGCCGTACGCGGAAAGGGCGATCCAAACGCTGAAGACGGCGAGTATCAAAGCGCCCTTCCACTGCTTTACGGCATCGCTTACACCATCAAGATGTCAAAAAAGGGGTCGAGGAGCATCGAAGGCTATTTCGACTTTGTGGTGCCGCCGCTCGAGGGCTTCTGGTGGCAAGACTCCCCCAGCAGCGACATCGACTATGTGCGCAAGGATGACTTCAACTTCATCTCGTGCATCCGCCTGCCCGATTTTGTCACCCAGGCCGACTTTGACTGGGCCGTCGCGGAAGCTACCGCCAAAAAGAAGCTGGACTTCTCGGCTGTTGAGCTATTAACGGTTGACGAGGGTCTGTGCGTTCAGTGCATGCACACCGGGCCCTACGACAGCGAGCCTGCAACCGTGCACGCCATGCATGAGTTTGTAGCCGAACAAGGTTACGCCCTCGACTTCTCCGACATCCGTCTCCATCACGAGATCTATCTCTCCGACCCGCGCAAATGCGCGCCAGAGAAACTCAAGACCGTGATCCGTCATCCCGTCAAACGCGCTGAGTAGCGTGGGGAGCGCCGTGCTGCATATCAGGTTTAAGGCTAGCTGACCAGCAGCTGACCAGCAGTTTTCAAGACCATCCGGCAGTTTCCTTGACGCGGCACATCGCATCCTATAAGTTTGTTTTGCTAAAGCTGGAAAGCCTCTCAACGATGCGCAACTCCAGCTCTTTTTATATCCAGAGGACAAGCGTCGGAAAGCAAAATGTCGGAAAGCAGCTCATCGAACAGAATCAAACACCTGCTCAATACCTACGGCGGCCTCGTGCTTATGGGTGCTGCCGGAATTCCCATCGGCATCATCGTCGGTGCCATCTGTGCGCTCTTTGGCCGCGTGTTGTTGGCAATCGGCGCCTTTCGCGATGAGCATATCACGTTGCTCCTCCCCTTCCTCGCCCTGATGGGCCTTGCCATCGTGTTTGCCTACCGCACCTGGGGCAAAGGTACCGACCGCGGCATGAGCTTGGTGTTCGAAGTGGGCCACGGGCGCGAGGATGCTATCTCCCCGCGCTTGGTGCCGCTCATTATGCTGAGCACGTGGGGGACGCACCTCTTTGGCGGCAGCGCGGGACGCGAGGGCGTGGCCGTGCAGATTGGCGCGACCGTCTCCCATTGGATCGGCCAGCGTTTGCCCTTCCGCGACCCCGGCAACACGTTTTTGCTCATTGGCATGGCCGCTGGCTTTGCCGGGCTCTTCCGAACGCCCCTCGCCGCCACGGTCTTTGCCATTGAGGTACTGGTCGCCGGACGCATGGAATACCGCGCGCTGTTCCCCGCACTTACCGCCTCGCTCACCGCGAGCATGACCTCCGGCGCCTTGGGGCTTGAGAAATTCGAGGTCGCCGTTGTCGCCTCTTATGCGTTGGACCTCCCCGGCCTTGGGCGGCTTGTAGTGCTGGGTATCGCGTTTGGCATGATGGGCGGAGCTTTTGCCTGGTGCCTTGCCCATGCCAAGACCCTTGCATCGCGCCTTCTCCCAAATCCCTATACGCGCATTGCCGTCATGGGCCTGTTGCTGTCGGCAGTTCTGTTCGCACTGTGGCAGGGGCGATACTGCGGACTTGGCACCAATCTGATTTCGGCCGCGTTGGGCGAAGACGGCGCGGCAGCCATCATGCCTTGGGATTGGGCGCTCAAGTTTGCACTCACCATTGTCACGCTCGCCGCCGGATATCAGGGTGGCGAGGTGACGCCACTGTTCTCCATCGGCGCCAGCCTGGGTGTCGTGCTCGCCGGGATGCTCGGCATGCCCGTCGAGCTCTGCGCCGCGCTCGGCTACGCCGCCGTCTTTGGCAGCGCCACCAATACGCTGCTCGCGCCCATCCTTATCGGTTGCGAGGTCTTCGGTTTTGATAATCTGCCGGCGTTCTTTGTCGTCTGCGTCGTGGCCTATCTGTTCAACATGGACAAATCGATCTATGCCCTGCAGGAGCGGGCGTAGAAAGATGTCCAGGCAGGCGGTCTCAACCGGAAACGGCGTCCCACTCTGAGGCTATATTCCGGGACACGGTTTCCGCTTGGGACGCCATTCGGAAAGCGCATCCCGCTTTAAAACGGAATTCCGGGACGTGGTTTCCGCCCGAGCCTCCATTCGGAAAGCGCGTCCCATTCTTTCATGGCGTCTTGGCTATGCAAAGTGCCTTGGCGTTATTCCTCGTATGCGCCCTCAAGCCGAAGCAACCACTCCTTGCGATCAAGCCCGCCGGCATATCCGTTGAGCGACCCGTCAGCGGCAACCACGCGATGGCACGGCACAATAATCGAAATGGGATTGCGCGCAACCGCAGCCCCCACAGCACGGGGAGACACGACCGGGTCCTCGTTTCCCGGAACACGATGCTTGGCCGCGACACGCTGGGCAATCTCGCCATACGTAGCGACCTCACCACGCGGAATAGAAAGCAGCTCGAACCAAACCTCACGCTGAAACGCCGTGCCGATCATATGCAACGGCGGCGTAAACCGAGGCTCCTGCCCCGCAAAGTAGGCATTCAGCCAAGCCCAAGAACGCTCAAGCACCGAAGAGGCCGCGCCATTCGCGGGATTTGCCGAAGACATTCCCCCAGCACCAGAAACCGCATCGGCACCTTCGACATACTCCGCATTCTCTTTGAGCAGCGTAGAGCCAAAGTGCTCCTGTCCCTCAAACCAAAGCCCCGTCAAGCCGCGGCCATCAGCGGCAAGCAGGATTTCGCCCAAAGGCGAAGCAAACGTCGTCGTGACCACCAGCGGCTCCTTTCAAAACTCCGCAACATAATACCGCGAATTGTGCAGACAACCCCGTAGATACGCCCGGACAGGCCCGCGATTGCCCAAGCAAGGCTGTTTTTCTTTCAATATCGACCAGCGCCTGAGTTATGGCGTCCAAAACACTGGCAGCAAAAAACGAAGGTGAATGGTTTTCCCGAAAAGTGAACGAGTGAAATCAGGCCCCCGAAGCATCCATACTTTTGGAATACAAAACCGCAGGATTCACGTGGCAAAACCGCAGAAAATTGCGTCCAAAACATGCCGATGCTTCGAGGGTCCAAAATAGGTCGTTCACTTCTCAGGAAAACCATTCACCTTTGATTCGCCCCAAGCCCAAAGTCCCCGCAGGCAGCAGGCGCGAAGCGCCGCAGCTGCCGTACGACCCCAAAGTCACCCCAGGCAGCAGGCGCAGCGCGCCGTAGCTGCCGGCCGCGCCCCACAGTCCCCCAAGGCGGCAGGCGCGAAGCGCCGAGGCCGCCGCCGGGACCAGGGCCCGCAACAGCCACGTGCCCCCACATCAGCCCAGCGGCCCCAACCAACAACGGCCCCATCGCAGGTCGCTCGCAGCAGCGTCACCCCAGGCGGGGGCCGGGCTTAGTTTTCAGAACACTCCGCAGACCAGTGTGGCGCCTTGTCCGCGGCTCCGAAGGAGCAGGACAAGGCGCCACACATGGTCGAGGACGTTCTGAAAACTAAGCCCGGCCCCCGCCGGACAGGTCACACTACTCGCAGAGCAGCTTAGCGATCTGGACGGCGTTGGTTGCCGCGCCCTTACGGATTTGGTCGCCGCAGCACCAGAAGGTGATGCCACGCGCGGCCTCGGGGTTCGAAATGTCGCGGCGCACGCGGCCGACCCAAATCAGGTCCTGGTCGGACGTATCCATCGGCATGGGGAAGCGGTCGTGCGCATCCTCGGCAGCCATATCGTCGACCAGCTTGACGCCGGGAGCGGCAGCCAGCGCAGCGCGGGCCTCCTCGACCGTGATGTCGCGCTCAAACTCAAGCGTAATGCTCTCGGAGTGCGAACGCAGCACGGGCACGCGCACGCAGGTGCAGTTCACGCGCAGCTCGGGCAGGTGCATGATCTTGCGGCCCTCGTTCTGCAGCTTCATCTCCTCGGAGGTAAAGCCTTCCTCCTTGACGCCGCCAATCTGCGGAATCAGGTTGCTCGCCAGCTGAGCGGCAAACGCGCGCGGCTCGGGAATCTCCTCGCCACGGCCCAGGGCTGCCAGCTGGGCCTCGAGCTCGGCCATGCCGGGAGCACCGGCACCCGAAGCCGCCTGATACGTCGAGACGATCATGCGCTTCACGCCCGCGAGCTGGTGCAGCGGCCAGGTGGGAACCAGGCCAATGATGGTCGCGCAGTTGGGGTTGGCGATGAGGCCCTTGTGCCACTTGATGTCGTCGGCATTGATCTCGGGCACGACCAGCGGCACCTCGGGATCCAGGCGGAAGGCGTGGCTGTTGTCGACCACGACGGCGCCGCGCTTGACGGCCTCGGGCAGCAGCTCCTTGGCGATATCGTCGCCGGCAGCGCCGAGTACGATGTCGCAGCCCTCAAAGGCCTCGGGGCAAGCCTCCTCAATCACAACCCGCTCGCCGCGGAACTCGACGGTCTTGCCCGCAGAGCGTGCGCTCGCCAGCAGCTTGAGCTTACCGACCGGAAACTCCTGCTCGTTGAGGCACTCGAGCATCTGGGTGCCCACGGCTCCCGTCGCGCCCAAAATAGCAACCGTGTACTGTTTCATGCTTCCCCCTTTAAAGGTTGTGGCTATCGCCCGCACGCCAAGCAGGCCGGATATTCTTGCCCAGTTTATACAAGAACGGGGCGGATACAAAACCCGCCCCGTCGAAACGAAACCGAAACGAAACGCCCCACGGTAGATTATCAGGCATGTCCCAGAAATCTACCGGAGTAGCCCTTACTTGTGCAGCGCGGCCAGCGCAGGCTCAAGCGGCTCGGAAGGCTCCAGATCGGAGACCTTGACGATGCCGTTCTCGTCCGAGAAGGCGCGGTAGATGGTCTGGATCGCCAGGTCGAAGTCCTTCTCCTCCACGCCGATGATGATGTTGATCTCGTCGCAGCTCTGTGAAATCATACGCACGCTCACGCCGGCCTGGCCGAGCATGCCAAACAGGTGGCCGGAAATGCCGGCACGACCGCGCAGGTTGCGGCCGACCGTCGCGATGAGTGCCAGACCCTCGACGACCTCGATCTCGAGCGGCTCGACCTCCTGCTGGATGTCGCCCACGAGCGAGTACAGCGAATCGTGCACGTCCTGCTCCTGCACCACGGCGCCAAAGCGGTCGACACCGGTGGGCATGTGCTCGACGGAGACGTCATAGCGCTCGAAGACCGAAAGCGCACGGCGCATAAAGCCGACGCGGGGCTTGGTGCGGTCGCGGGCAACGTTGATGGCGACAAAGCCGCGCTTGCCGGTCACGCCGGTAATGATGGGCTCCGCCTCACCCTCGTCGGCCGTCTCGCTAATGATGGTGCCGGGGTCCTGCGGCGCATTGGTGTTCTTGATGACCAGCGGAATACCAGCCTCGCGCACGGGGAACACAGCCTCCTCGTGCAGGACGCTTGCACCCATGTACGAAAGTTCGCGCAACTCCTCGTAGGTAACGCGGGCAATGGGCTGAGCCTCGGGAACAATACGCGGATCGGCAGAATAGAAGCCCGAGACGTCGGTCCAGTTCTCGTACAGGTCGGCGCCCAGGCACTTGGCCAGGATCGAACCGGAAATATCGCCGCCGCCACGGTCGAGCAGCTTGATCTGCCCCTCACGCGTCGCGCCGTAGAAGCCAGGCATAACGAAGCCGCCCTGCTGACCGTACTCTTGCACCAGCTCGGAGGTGCGGTTCATGCTGAGCGTACCGTCATGATGGAACGCAACGACCGTCGCGGCGTCCAGGAACGGCAGGCCCAGGTACTCGGCCATCAGGCGAGCGGTGAAGTACTCGCCACGGCTCACGAGCTCCTCGGTGGAGTAGCCGCCCGAGCGGGCGCGCTCGGCAAAGGCCGCGAACTCCTCGCGGATGGGATAGGTGAGCTCCAGCTCGTCAGCGATATCAAAGTAGCGCTGGCCAATGTCCTCGAGCAGCTCCTCGCACGACACGTGATACTTAACGTGTGCGTTAACCAGGTAGAGCAGGTCGGTCACCTTGGTGTCGCCCTTAAAGCGGCGACCGCAGGCGGAAACCACCACAAAACGGCGGGCAGGGTCGGCATCGACGATGGCCTTAATCTTCTTGAAGTGTTCGGCGTCGGCGACCGACGAGCCGCCAAACTTGGCAATTTTTATCATGGCGTGGAGGTTACCTTTCTAAAAGCCTCTGCAAACCTGTTTTGCGCGCTCTGATACCATGGTTTCACCGATTGGGACCAAGGCATCCGAGGAGCAGTGTTATATGGGAACTTATCATAGTACACGAGGACGCACTTTATCGTGCTCAAGTAAGGTGGCAATCCGCACCGGCATCGCTCCCGACGGGGGTTTGTTTGTCTCGGACGAGCTCGGCACCCAGCAGGTCGATATCAGCTCGCTTGCAGATAAATCGTACTTTGAAATCGCTCAAGATGTGTTGGGAATGTTACTGAATGATTACACGGACGAAGAAATTTCGGCGTGTGTCAACGAAGCATACCGCGGCACGTTCGCGAGCGAAGAGGTCACGCCGCTCGTCAAACTCGACGCCGCACCGGGCGCCGACGCCCCTCAGACCTATGTGATGGAGCTCTTTGGCGGCCCCACGAGCGCCTTCAAGGACGTCGCTCTGCAGATGCTCCCCCGCCTGATGGCCCGCACCTCTGCCAAGGACGGCGGCGCCGAGCGCATCATGATCGTCACCGCCACGTCGGGCGACACCGGCAAGGCCGCGCTCGCCGGTTTTGCCGACGCTCCGGGCACGGGCATCACTGTCTTTTATCCCGAGGGCAAGGTCAGCCGCGTGCAGAACCTACAGATGTCCACGCAGGAGGGCGACAACGTCGCCGTCTGCGGCATCCGTGGCAACTTCGACGACGCCCAGAGCGCCGTCAAGCGCATCTTTGCCGATAAGGAGCTTGCCGAGCGCCTTGAGGCCGCCGGCACCGTGCTTTCGAGCGCCAACTCCATCAACGTCGGCCGCCTGGTACCGCAGGTCGTCTACTACTTTGCCGCCTATGCGCAGCTGCTGCGTGCCGGCGCCATCGAGGCCGGCGACGCCGTGGAGTTCTGCGTGCCCACCGGCAACTTTGGCGATATCCTGGCCGGCTACTATGCCAAGCGCATGGGCCTGCCCGTCGCCAAGCTCGTCGTGGCGAGCGACAAGAACAACGTGCTCGCCGACTTCTTGACCACCGGCGTCTACGACCGCAACCGCCCGTTCTTCACGACCATCTCGCCGTCGATGGACATCCTCATTAGCTCCAACCTGGAGCGCATGCTCTACTTCCTGTCCGACGGCGACTGCGAACTCGTTGCCGGCCTTATGGAGCAGCTCGCCCAGACCGGTCGCTACGAGGTGCCCGCCGAGCTGCTGGCAAAGATTCAGAGCGTGTTTGGCTGCGGCTGGGCCAGCGAGGACGAGGTTCGCGCCGCTATCAAGAGCTGCTGGGACGCCAACGGCTACGTGATCGACCCGCACACCGCCTGCGGCTATCACGTCTTTGAGCAGGTCGCCCCCGCCGAGGGCGCCAAGGCGCGCATGCTGCTTTCGACCGCCAGCCCCTACAAGTTCCCGCGCGCCTGCTGCGACGCCCTGGGCCTCGACGTGCCCGAGGATGACTTTGAGGCTATGCGCGTGCTCGAGCAGGCCACCAACACGGTCGCCCCGGCCCAGCTCGCCGAACTCGAGTCCAAGCCCGTCCGCTTCGAAGACGTCTGTGACGTAGCCGACATGGCCAACTACGTAGAGTCCGCAGCAAAAAAGATGACTTCCAACTAAACCCCTTATTAAGCGCCGGCGAAAGCCGGCGCACCTTCTTTCATCAGATACCCACCGGGATGATGACGAACTGACATGCGGGTCTGCCTGTTTAGTTCGTCGCGAGTTCCGCACGAGCCGGAAAGCACTTAATGTGCTTTCCGAGCGAGCCAGGACTGTCCGAGCAGCGAACTAAACAGGCAGACCGCCCAGGAGATTCCCATGATCAAAATCACCGTCCCAGCAACCAGCGCAAACCTAGGCATTGGCTACGACACCCTCGGCATGGCTGTCAGCCTCTACTCGCACTTTACCTTCGAGCGCGCCGACAAGCTCACCATCACGGGCTGCCCCGAGGAGTTCCAAAACGAGAACAACCTGGTCTACGTGAGCTTCGTGGATGCACTGGCTGCATGGGGCGAGCCGGCCTTCCCCGTCGCCATCGACATCCAGACCGACGTGCCCGTCGCCCGCGGCTTGGGCTCCAGCTCCACCTGTGTCGTCGCCGGCATCATGGCCGCTGCTGCACTGACGGGCCACACCGTCGACCGCGCCGAGCTCGTTCGCATTGCCACCGAGGTCGAGGGCCATCCCGATAACGTTGCCCCCGCCATCCTGGGCGGCGCCGTCTGCTCCTTTACGCCGACCGACTCGCTACCCCAGTGCCTGCGCTACGAGGTAAGCGATCGCTTACGTTTTATTACCGTGATTCCGCCCTACGAGGTGCACACGAGCGAGGCGCGCAAGGTCGTGCCGCAGGAGATTCCGCTCTCCACTGCCGTGTGGCAAATGGGCCGCATCGCCGGCATGACGCGCGGCCTGGAGACCGGCGACCTAGACCTGATCGCCGCCGCCAACGACGACCGCATTCAGGAGCCCTATCGTCGCCGCCTGATCCCCGACTACAACGCCGTGCGCGACACCTGCCTCAACGGTGGCGCCAAGACCATCTGGATCAGCGGCTCCGGCTCGACCCTCATGGCCGTGACCGATGACACCATCGTGGCAAAGTTCCTGCAGGTCAAGCTGCGTGAGCAGTTCCCCAAGTGTGACACGCACATTCTGACGTGCGACACCGAGGGCGCCCAGATCGAATACCTGTAGACGCCGCCCTGTATACCCGTAGGGGAGGTCAGAGGCTTTGCTCCCAAATCGTCCTCGGACATGGCAGGACCCCCGCTGCGCACTTCGTGCGGCGGGGGTCCTGCCGTCCTGCGGAAAGATTTGGGAGCAAAGCCCCTGGGCTCCCCTACGTTAACTTCGCTGGCGGCGGCTACAGGAACCTACGCTCTGGAAAGTCGCCAGGCTGATTTTTTGGCTTCTATTTGATAAAGGCGCACTTCCCAGCATCTCATTCGCCCTATAGCTCTGTTTTAATTTCTAATTGATGATCGATGCGTGACGTCATCTAATTATCTTCGCTACTCAAAACAGCCCCAAGTTTACGTACTAGCGTCTCAACAGTAATTCCGAGTGCATCCGCATAGACAAACTGCTCATAAACCCTAAGGCTGCGTTCCCCGGTCTCGACCTTTGAGATGAACGACTGAGGTACCCCCAGTTTCTTTGCGAGTTCAACCTGAGTGATACCTTGCTCCCGACGAATCTGGGAAAGGCATTTTCCGCATGTCCTGTTAGCATCAACGTTCATGCCGTTTACGCTATATTCCATTTTGATATATCCCAAACTGGGATATATTTATGTCACCAGCCATTCCGCTTATCAAAAATGCCCATCGCAGATTCATAGCTAGGAAGGAGCCCCGATAAACATGAATGACGAGATGAAGGAGCCCGACGAGGAAAAGGCACTCAGCGAGTCCGACGAGCGGAAGCCAGATTTCAAAGCCGAGCAGTTTTCTGATGGTGCTAGCGACACCCCCTCCTCTGAAATTCCGCCATCAAACGAAGATGACGGCACACGCAAAAATGAAGAAAACGACTCACTTCTAACGCGGGCCATTCATAAATTAGGCAATAAAAAACGAGCGGCAATCGCAGCTGCCGTGGCAGTTGGCATCATTTTCAGTTTGCCCATGCTGTTTCCTCAATTGTTTTGTAGCCACAAACTATGGGCCAATGCAACCTGCACTAGCCCTCGTGTATGCAAAAGTTGCGGCAAAACCGAGGGAGAACCTCTCGGGCACGAATGGGAAGAAGCAACTTGTACGACACCGAAGACCTGCCAGCGTTGCGGCGAAACGAAAGGGGAGCCACTCGGACACCAACCGGGCTCGTGGACCAAAGAAGTCGACTACGTAGATGCCACTTCGAAGGAAATACGAGAATGCGAGAGATGCGGAGAGGTCGTTGACACCCGCAACGAGAAGGAAATCACATCTTTTCTTGGCGACGGATCGTTTTCAATTTCACCTGAAGGCTTTATTGATCGACTTAACGAGGAATTCTCCGATATCCCCAATTGCAGCAGCATGAATGCGGATTACGAACTAGACGATAGCGGCATGGGGCTCGAACTTCAAATCAAAAACGGTTCAAAGATTGCCGGTATTGGAGGCTTCTTTTCGGACTCGAGTAACCCGGTGCTACTCAGCTATCTTGGATCCGAAAACTGCTTCAAAAACATAGTCATGTACTTCGAAAACTCCGACTATGCCGCGGCGACAGCATTGGCAACTATACAAGCAATCGATCCAACACTTTCGTTTTCAGACGCCAAGGAAGTTGGTGCTGCCTGCGTAGATGCGCCAACTGTCAAAAATGGAATTACGTACGCAATCGTAGCTTCGAATGGAGAGTACTGGCTAAGCGCTCGAATTGAATAATTATCTTTGATTACTAAATTCAGACGCCTCTTACTCGCGACATATTAAAACTCAACCCCTGGCAGCATCGTCAATCGAAAATTGCCCCGCCGAGCACTTTAGCTTGGCGGGGCATTTCAATATGAAAGCGGATTTAAATATCAACAAGGCCTGCACGCCCCAATGAGACAGCCGGCTTCGCTGCTCAAATTGCCCTTGGTGAACCACAAGTTGAGCAATCAGTGGCCAGAATCCCCTTTAGGCGGCGCTTGTTTCTTTGTATTCGAAGACTGGTTCTAGGAGGTCTTCGATGTTGCAGTGGAGAACTTTTGCTATGGCTCTTACGCTTGTTACCGAAGCTTCATTGATGTTTCTCTGGCGCTGCTCGTACATTTGGATTGAGCGGAGTGACACTCCCGATTCGTATGCTAGGTCTTGTTGGGTTTTCTTAAGATTCTTTCTTGCTAACGCAAGTTTGGTTTGCCTGGACGCTTTTTTCGCCATATCGCAGACGAGACGAGCCACGCGTTCCTCCGATGCTTCGTGCCAGGGGTGGTACATGCCACAAAGCACATCAAACGGAACGACGTGCAGCAGATCTTCGAAAGACTCTCCTAAACGCCACTGAAGGAATGCCAATATCCAGCCTGTCCAGTATTCCGGCGTCTTCTCAAACCGATAGGTACGGTCCGGCATTGACCTGGTTTGATAGCCCGATCTTTCGGCAATGAGCGCAAACAGCTCAACGCCCGATTTTCCAGAGACAACCCATGCGTTTCCGCGCTCAAACTCGCGAGCCACACCGCTCAGACAAAAGAGCTCCGCGACTTTTATTCCTTCAGTTCCATAGTCATTCACGGCATAGTCGAAACAATCGCCAAGGTTGTTCATTGCGTCCTCAAGATAATAGACGGGATAAGTCTTGCTCGGTCCACAATCCGTTAATTCCTGAATCATTTAATCAACCTCCCCCGTTATTAAATCGCTGAATCGATAGCACTCGATGCTGCTTCCATACAAAATATCACCCTAGCGACAGTCTGTTATCAGCTATCGCTAGGGTGATTTGAATTTACTGATGTATTTATCAGACAGGAATGCTTCCTAGAGGCAGGCTTCGGCGATTCGTTTTTTGAGTTCGTCGATGCCGGTGCCGGTTTGGGAGCTGGTGATGATCACGTTCTCGGCAGGGACGTTGAGCTGCTTTTTGATGGCTGCTGCCTGGCGGGCCTGCTGGGTGCGGCTGAGCTTGTCGGCCTTGGTGAGGCAGACGATAAAGTTGAACTCGTTGCCCTGCAGGTAGTCGATCATGTCATGATCGAGCTTGCTGGGATCGTGACGAATGTCAACCAGCGAAACGACCAGGTTAAAGCTGCGCTCGGAGTCGAAGAAGTCGCCGATGAGCTCGGCCCAACGGTCGCGCTCGGCCTTGGAACGACGGGCGAAACCGTAGCCCGGCAGGTCGACAAAGTGCACGTCGTCGGCCTCAAAGAAGTTGATGTTGCTTGTCTTGCCCGGCGTGCTCGAAACCTTGACCAGGTTCTTGCGGCCAAAGAGCTTGTTCATAATCGACGACTTGCCCACGTTGGAGCGGCCGACGAAGCTCACCTCGGGGCAGGTGGACTCGGGAATTTGCGAAACCTTGCCGTAGCTGGCAACGAACTTGGCAAGCTGGTAGTTAATGGAATCGGCCATGGACACTCCTTGGTCGTAGGTTCTTACAAAAGAGCGCGCTAATAGATAGCAGCGATACGGCGAACGATATCGAGTGTAATGCCACTCGCGGTACGGGCATACTCGAACAGGTCGAACTCGCGGTCGCAAATCGCATCGTACGCCTCGTCACAATTATCGCTGATAGCGCGCAGCACCAGGCAATCGACACCATTTTTAGTTGCGACATGGGCAATTGCCGCGCCCTCCATGCCAACACAATCGGCATGAGTCGCCTCGATAGCGGCATTGCGCATGGCAGCGCCCGTCACAAAGCGGTTTCCTGTGGCAATCGTGCCGACCAGGAACTGTTTGGCGCCCTCGTTCGAAGCGGCAGCATTTGTCGAAGCATCAATAAACCCACGCTCAGCAAGCACGTCGGCGGCAATGTCGACCAGCGCAGGCGTCGAGCCAAACTCCTCGAGCCCCGGTGCGGACTCGGCGATAAGCGCGGTATCGGTATCCAGATAGCGCAGGCGTTTGCCGATGACCACGTCGTCGATATGGAGCTTGGGGTTCAGACCGCCCGCGATGCCCGAAAACACAACAGCCTGCGGAGCATATTTACTGATGAGGTGCTGTGTCGCGGCGGCGGCGTTCACCGTGCCCATGCCCGCCGTTGTGGCGACAATCTTGAGGCCGTCGAGCTCACCGCTCACAACGGTCAAACCAGCCTCCTGTGCCTCGCAAACGTCGCTCAGCTCTTCTTTAATCTGCATGATCTCTTTTTCGAGCGCACCGATAAACGCAATGGTAGCCATGCCATTCCCCAAACCTATACGAAATTCTCAACCACGGTATGGTACCAGCATTTTGTTTGAGCACGCCAAACGAACACGCTAAGCCAACGCAGCCCGTGCATCAAAGAGAGCCTTTGCGATTGCGGCCGCCAGCTCACTCGAGCGATCGCTCCATGGCATCGATGTCATGACGCTCATGACATAGGTACGACCATCGATGTCGATGAGACCCGCATCGCATGTCGAATAGCAACCATCCTCGCTAATCCAGCCGGCCTTGTTGCGCACCAAGGCTTGGTCGTCCGCAATGCCGTCACGAATAAACGATTGGGTCGTAGAGGCCAGAAGGCCCGACAGCCATTGCGACGTCTCGGTATCACAGCTCAAATACTCGCTCATCTCGCGCCACAACTTGGCCGAGGTGCGCGCGCAATAAGTAGGGAAATCACTCGCGGGGTCAAGCGCGGTCTCGTTTTCGACGCCAAGATTGGCAATCCAACCCTCGTAACCATCATGGTCAAACGCCACACGCAGTGCGATGAACGAATCATTGTCGGAGTTGACGACCGCGGCCTCGATGAGCTCGCGAACTGTCAGCCAGCCCATGCTGTAACCGCCATAAGTCCCCAATGAATCGTCGAGCGAAACCTGGCCCGTCTCGACCAGCGTCTCGCAAATGTACAGTGCATACAGCGCCTTGTAGCTGCTTGCGCCGTACACCTCGACATCGGCGTTGTACGTTACGCCCTTGCCGCTCGATAGATCGTAGAACACCACGCCCACATCGCCCAGCTCCTGCGCCTGACCAAGGGCATCCTGGAGCTCTGCGAGTGCATCGTCCGCTAAGACAGGGGTCTCATCATCGACCAACGAAAACGCCTGCACGGTATCGCCCGAGGGGATATCGTTGAAGTCCGCCTTCGAAAGCCTCGTCTTGAGGCTCGCCGTTGAAAGGGCCTGATTTGCCGCATCCTTGGATTTTGAGACCTTGTCGTTTTGAGTCTGTGCCGTTGACGCATCTGAGCGTGCCGTTCGCTCCGAAGCGTACGTCTTGACGGTAATTCCGAGGATAATAACCGCCATCGTTAGCATTCCAATGGCGGCAATCTTCACCGCGTGGATGCGAGCGTCACCAAGGCCACGCAAAGACGTGCCCTTTATCTCATATCTGCTGCCATGCTGCGGCACATACTCGTCCCGCGATGCGATGTTTCGCACGTGGTCTCCTGACTGCTACCGTTTCTATACGAGCAGCATAATACCGAGCAGGTATTTCTTTCCCAAGATATTCAGCAGCGTTTAAGGCGTCTTTAAAGAAAGCACAAGCGTACTTATCCAAATAGAACGATTCTGTTGCGCATCTCTGCTCAAAACGCAGTTGCGGTGAAATAGTTCCTGTTTGGGCGGCATTAGCCGATAAACAAGAACTATTCCACCGCAACTTAACGGGGCTCTTTAGCAATCAACTAGGTGCCCAGGGGCACTCATTTAAGTCTGTCCCCAATGAATGCCGCTAGCCGATGGCGTTTTTGAGTTCCGCGCGGCGCTTTTTCATGCCCGTCATGACGGCGTTGCGCAGCTCGGGCATGCGCGCGGTATCCATCTGCGGTACGCCCTCGAGCTTATAGGGAATCCCCAGCTGCTCATACTTGACGATACCCATGGTGTGATACGGCAGCATCTCCAGGCCGACCACGTTATGCCACGGGGCGATCAGACGACCGAGCGCCTCGCACTCCTCCACCGTGTCGGTAATGCCCGGCACCACCACGTGACGGATAACGACCTTGATCTTGCGACGAGCAAGCTCATCGCCAAACGCCAGAATGCGTGCGGGATCGCATCCGGTCAACTTTTTGTGCTCAACCGGATTGGCATGCTTAATGTCGAGCAGCACCATATCGGTCTCGTTGAGTACCGCATCGAACTTCTCGGGATGCTGCGGATCAAACGCGTAGCCGCAGCTGTCCAAGCAGGTATGCACACGCCCATCGGGGTTGCTGTGCATAGCGCGGAACAGATCGGCCAAAAACGCGGGCTGCAGGAGCGGCTCGCCGCCCGAAACGGTAATGCCGCCGCTACGGTAGAACTCATGGTTGCTCTGGAACTCGTCCATAAGGTGCTCGACGGTCACCATGGTGCCGCCGTTAACAGACCAGGTATCGGGATTGTGGCAATACGCGCAACGCATGGGGCAGCCCTGAACAAACACCACAAAGCGGATGCCGGGTCCGTCAACCGTTCCCATCGTCTCAATCGAATGTACGCGTCCTAGGGCAAACGCAGAGTCTTCGGGACGGGCGTCCACACCCTCAAGCGTCATTTCTGCCATTCGCGCTACCTTGCCTCTCCTTGGATGCAACCAAATAAATGCCAGAGTCATTCTAGCCCATACGCTTGTACATAAACGTCTCGGGCCAGAATGGCACGCTTCAATCTACTCCCTACCGCAGCGGAGGGGCTCATGCTGAGAGGACGGGCTGACGAACGTTCGCCTGTGACCTTTACGCCTTAAGCGTAAGCACCGCACCAAAGGCGGTCGGACCGCAGTGGCTCGAGATGACGCCGCCGACCTGAGTCCAGGTAACGTCCTTAAAGCCCAGCTCATGCGCATAGACTTCCATATCGGCGCGCAGCTCCTCGGAAAGACCCACCGAGTACGCCAAGCCAATATGTGAGTAGTCGATATCGCCCTTGGCGACCATATGGTCGATAAAGGCGCGGGCGCACTTGAGCATGGAGCCGCGGAACTTCTTGGTTGCTACGAACTTGCCGCCCGTCACCTCGATGCAGGGCTTAATCTTGAGCAGATGGGCACCGAGGAATGCCACGTTGGACAGACGACCGCCGGCCTTAAGGAAGGCAAGATCGGTGGGAACGAAGCCCAGCAGCACACGATCCATGACGGAGTTCGTGAAGGTGAAAATCTCGTCGACCGTCGCATCTGGATGGGCTTCGATATATTTGGCGGTCTCAACGGCAACCAGTGACTGGCCCACCGAGACAAAGCGCGTATCCATGGAGAAGACGTAATCGCGACCCGCGGCGGCGATCTTCGAGGACTGATGCGAACAGGTCGTAACCTCGGAGTACGCAAGGTGAAGAATGGTCGCGTCGGGCTGCTCGGCGTGAATGCGATCGTATACATGAGCAAAATCCGCCGGCGAGCAGCCACTGGTCTTGGGCATTACGCCAAACTCGTTGCAGCGCGAATAAATCTCGAGCGGATCGATGGAGCCATCCTCGACAGTCTCGTCGCCAATCGTGACATGCATGGGCACGCGCACGATGCCATAGCGTTCGCAGAGCTCCGGCGTCACATCCGACCCAGACTCAACCACGATTACGTACTTGCCCATTACCATCACTACCTATCTAGCCGTTGGCATTTGTATTACTCAGTGCACCACCGCCGCCGCACTGTTGTGCAACGGCCCCAGCGCCAGAGAGACGCCGCCCTTCGTCTATAACAAAGGACAGCGTCTCCCTGAAAAACTCCGTGCTTGGTAAAGATTTTACACGGTTCAGAAGAATCTGTTGCTTATACCGCAAACGGTAGCTATATGCGATAAACGGTAACCGTCGATTATTTATCCCACTGCACGCAGCCTACTTGGCAAGACGGTAAAACTTCATCGATGCCGTGCCCTCGACGAGCAGCCTTATCGTGGATGCCGCAGGCGAATACGTACGGCTTGTGAGCGCAGTCTCTCCGCCATTGGCGAAAATCTCTACCAAGGTCGTATCCGACAGAACGCGCAGATCGTGAAGTTCACCGATCTCAACCGACCTTACCTCACGCCCATAGCCCTCAACGCCCATATCGAGCGTGAGCTTGCCGTCTGCAAAGCGCACGGTAATGCCCTCGCGGATCTCGAGCTCGACAGTCTTTGCCCCTTCGCAGGAAATAACGGCATCAAACAGGCGGCCCGGTTCCGCGACGGTCTCGCCAGCATGAACATGCGCGCAATCACCGCGCAGCTTTTCGAGCTCACGGGCAGGCCACTGGCAGAGCTTGCCGTCGTGCATACTCAGCTGGCGCGGCACCGTCAGTGCGCACTGCCAGCCGCGCTCAACCGTCGGATTCTCCACTGTTGCATCGGGACAACCAACCCAGCCGATCATCAGGCGACGGCCCTCATTGTCCTCAAAGGACTGGGGCGCGTAGAAATCAAATCCCGCGTCGACCATCGGCGGCATGCCCTGGTCGACGACCTTAAAGCTCGGAGCCTCCCAATCGGCCTCAATGCAGAACCATACGCACTGGTGCGGGTTGTGGTAACGCCAGCCCTCGGCGGGCACACCCTGTGGACAGCAGACGAGCACGAGTTCGCTATCCAACTCAAACAGGTCGGGGCACTCCCACATAAAGCCAAACTTCTCGTCCAACTCAATGCGCGTCGCATATTTCCAAGATTCCAAATCGCACGACGTGAACACGAGCACGCATCCGCGGTCATCTTTCGTGCGCGCGCCCAGCACCATGTAATAGACGCCATCGTGCTCAAGAATCTTGGGATCGCGCACGTGGGTACCGATGTCGTCGGGATAATCGAGCGGACCGACCGCCAGACGCTTTTCGCCCAGCTCGTCGGGGTTATCGGTAACCATATGAATCTGGTTTTGATCGCGCCCCGTCAACACGTAGTCGTAGTCATCGCGGTCAAAATGCTTGACGTTGCCGGTATAGAAGTAGTGGACCTTGCCGTCGTGCATAAACGCCGACCCAGAGTACGCACCGCTCGAATCTATGTCGGAATCGGGGAAGAGTGCCGGGCCCCGATTCTCGTACGTCACAAAATCCTTTGTCGTCAGATGGTTCCAAAGGACCGGTCCGCCGTGCGCGGCATCAAACGGATCGTACTGGTGATAGATGTGGTAGGTATCGCCAACCTGCACCAGTCCGTTGGGGTCGTTGAGCCAGCCGAGCTCGGGCTCAATGTGAAACACAAGCCTCTCCGAATCGGCGGCAATGCGAGCCGCCGCCTTATCCTGACCAGCGCGCCACTGCTCGTAGCCTGAGCGCGTCACCTTGCTCTTTTGATTGAACATGTCATTTGTCCTTCTCATTGAGAGGAAAGGACGCCCGGCCAAGCAAGCCGAACGCCCTCCCCTAACGGGCCAGCCCGTTGATTACATTGTCGACTTCAATCTAGAAGCTGACATCGAAACCAGCGCCAGCGCCCTCGGCGTCGGTGGTCGGAACACCCTTTGCCTTGTTGTAGGCAAAAATGAGGATGATCGGCACAAAGAAGGCAATGAGGTTGCCGACCACGTACCACACGAGCGTCTCGGGCGTGACGATGAGCAGGCCAAGCACGCCGGTCAGACCCTGACCGATAGCACGGACCTCAAAGAGCTTAACGAAGGCGCCGCCGCAGCCGGCACCGATGCAGGCGCAAATGAATGGGATGATCGAGTAGCGCATATTTGCAGCAAAGATTGCGGGCTCCGAGATGCCGACCAGCGTCGGGATGAAGGAAGACATGCAGATGCTGCGCTCCTTGGAGTGCTTCTTGTGGATGAGGTACATGCCGATAGCGCCGCCGCCCTGGGCGATGATGGAGACGGACCAGATGGCCTGAATGTAGTTGAAGCCAGTCGTGGCGACGAGGTTGGCCTCGATGCCCTGGATAAACTGGTGCGTACCGGTGACAACGAGCGGCTGCAGGAATGCGGCGAACACGAAGGCGCCAAAGACACCCATCCTGTTGTACAGGACATCGATCACGCCGGCGAGCACGTCACCAATCAGGTTGCCGAGCGGGCCGAACACGGTGAACAGAGCAACGTTGGCAAGAATCAGGGTAACGGTCGGAACGAAGACGAACGAGACGACCTCGGGGATGTACTTCTGGGCGATCTTTTCGACCTTAGCCATGAACCAGGCGGTCAGGATTGCGGGGAATACGCCGCCCTGGAAGGCAACCATGGGGATGGAGAGCGGGCCAAAGTTCCAATACTCAGCGCCCGTCGGATCCATAACGAACGTGTTGCGGTTCATAAGGCTCGGGTGAACCATGACGATACCGACGAGGATGCCCAGGATCGGGTTGCCGCCAAAACGCTTAACCGCGCTGTACATCACCAGGACAGGCAGGTAATCGAAGGTGGTGGCGATGATGCCAAAGAAGCTCGCGACGTTCTTGAGGAACTCGCTTTGGTCGGCCAGGCTACCTTCCATGCCAAAGAGGCCGTTGGCCACGATCAGCGACTTAAGACCGATGATGATGGCAGCGCCGACGAAGGCGGGGATGATGGGGATGAAGATGTCGGAGAACACCTTGAGGACGGAGAAGATCTTACCCTTCTTGTCCGCCTCGGCACCCTTGACCTCGGAGGCGCTGATCTCCTTGACGCCGGTCAGAGCCATAAAGGCGTCATAGACCTTGTTAACGGTGCCGGTGCCAAAGATGATCATGAGCTGGCCGCTGTTGTACAGCACGCCCTTGACACCATCGATGTTCTCGAGTTCGGCCTTGTTGTAGTTGCTCGCATCCTTGAGCACCAGGCGCAGGCGCGTGACGCAGTGCGTAGCGCCCTCGATGTTGTCCAGGCCACCGACGTTATCGACGACTTGCTGAGATATCTCTTTGTAATCCATGTCCCATTCCAATCTTGATTACTACACGACTAGATTAACGCCCCGTTAGAGGCTTGCAATCGTTGCCGACGAGCACTTGAGCGTACCGTCTGTGACGGTGAGTGCCACACCCTGGCCATGCTTGTTGCAGAAGCGAGCGTTAAGCGCGACATCGTCGACAAAAATCGTCGCGATGTCGTCGTCAACGACCAGGCGCACATGGTGAGTGCCCTCGCCCTTAAAGAAGAGCGGACGCTCCAGACCCATGTTGTTGACCTGGAACCACGGGTACTGGGGAGCCGGCGTGAACTCGAGCTTGCCCTCGCGCAGGTTGGCGCGGAACTCATAGGCAAGGCCGGTCTCGGCGTCCTCGGCAAACTTCACCGAGAAGCCCGCGGCGTTACCGCCGAGCTCGATATCGGCATCGAGCAGATAGGTGGAGCCGGCGTCAGCAGACAGAACCTGCTCGACCTTGCCAGACTCGCAAGAAAGCTCGAAGGCCTCCACAGCCTTGCCCTCGCCAAAGGCGCCGAGCATGCTGTCGGGAAGCTTGGTGCCCAGGGTACCGTCCTCGCGCTGGACGATCTCGAGGGGCATAAAGGTGCCACCCCACAGGTAGGAGCTGGGGTCACCGCCCTCGTCGCGCGTTGGGACCCAACCAAAGAGAACACGGCGCTCGCCATCGAATGCGGTACGAGCGGCGTAGTACGCACGGCCGTCAAAGGAATCATCGGCGGGGGTGATCCAAGGACCGTTGATGGACTTGGACATGCGATAACGCGTCTTGTTGCCATCGCTGTACTCGGAGAACACGAGGTACCACCAGTCGCCCATCTTAAAGAGGTCGGGCATCTCGAACATGGTATACAGACCCGGGTTCCACCAATCGCCCTGGAACTCCCAGTTGCTCAGATCCTTGGAGGTGAACTTGACCAGACGGCCAGTCATCAGACGCTTGTCCTCGCCCACGCGCGTGCCGAGGATGAGCATGTACTCCTCGTTCTCCTCGTCCCACAGAACAAAGGGATCGCGCCAGTTGCGGTCATCGTAGCCCTCTTGCGGAGGAAGCAGCGTCTCGGCGATGTTTTTCTCCCACTTAACGGCGTCATCACTCGTGGCGTGGAGCAGGACCTGCTTCATCAGGCGCGCCTTGACCTTGTCGCGGTTGCAACCCGTATACAGCGCGTGATACTTCTCGCCGACCTTAAAGACGGTACCGGCGTAGACGTACTGGTCGACTTCCTCGTCGCCGCCGCGCTCCAGGCTCTCACCAAAGTCCTTGTAATCGACAAAGTCCTTAGTCGTAGCGAGCGCCCAACCAAACGGCTCGCCAAAAGGACCAGGATTGCGCGTGTCGCGCTGATGATAGAGATAGAACGTGCCGTCTTCGCCGTACGGCATGATGTCGCCTACCCAGATTCCCTCCGGCTGGTAATACACCTTGTGCATCCGAGACTTCCTTTCCCATGAGAGACTAACTCGGTACAGCTGCAAGATATGTCAATCGTTTTCATATGTCAAACGTTTTCATACTGATGCGTCTTTTTGCAGCTCCAGTCGTCGGCAAACGGTTGACATATGCCGGTGAACGGTCATGGGTGAGGTTTAGGGGCTCTTTTGCCGTGAAATTGAATTACGCGGTTTTGCCCTCGATAAGCTCAACGGGAAGCTTGATATTCGACTCGGGCTTCTCACCGTTAACAAGCGCAATGATGGATTGTGCCGCCAGCTCGCCAATGCGATCGATATCCTGGCGCACGGTCGTCAAGTCGGGCATAAACGTCATGGTGCGACGAGCGCCGTCTGCACCGACCACCTTGATGTCCTCTGGCGCACGCAAACCGCGCTGCCTCATAACGTTGAGGCAGATGGCAGCCATCGTATCATCGCCGGCAAAGATGCCATCGATATCGGGGTTTTCTTTGAGAATCTGTGTGACCGCTGCGCCCTTTTCGTCATCGGGCTTAACAAACTCAATCTCGCGGACGAGCGCAGGCATGCCCGCCTCGGCGACAACGTCGCAATATGCTTCGGAGCGCTTATTGGCGGGCATCCTCATGCGACTATTATTGCGAAGGCACAGAATGCGCGTGCAGCCGTCATCAATCAGGCGGCGCGTAGCGAGCTCTCCGATGCTATAGCTGTCGCTTGCAATCTGAACAGAACCCTCGCCAAGATCACAATCGATGCCAACCAAGCTCAAGCCCATCTCGGCATACGCCTCGGCACCAATGTTGAGCGAATTAACGATAACGCCATCGACCATGTTGCGGCGGAGCATCTCGATATAAGAGCGCTCGCGATCCGGTCGATTGGCACTATTGCACAGCAACATCTTAAAGCCGTTTTTTGCAAGCGTGCGCTCGACCGCCTGTACAACCTGAGCATGAAACGGACTGCTCACAAAGGGAACAATCATGCCAATAAGATTGAGACGGCCGTTGAGCATGGCACGGGCAATGTCGTTAGGCGCGTAGTTAACACGCTCCATGGCAGCGTGAACCCTATCGCGAGTCTCCTGGCTAATGTAGCCGCGATTATTGAGAACACGAGACACCGTAGTAGGCGAAACCCCCGCCACAGCAGCAACTTCCTTAATACCAGGCTTAGCCGCATCCCTAGAACGAGCACCCTCGCGAGCCATAAACCGCTCTCCCCCATCAAAACATGTCATCCGTTTCCATATCAGCCAAGCATACCCCAACAGCAGCCAAAACAAAACAAAACAACACACCTGTGGAAAAGGGCACAGCCCAGGCACAAGCCCCGCGCTCGCAAATAATAAGGTGAGTTCCGCCTAAAGGGTGACTCCGAAGGACCCCGCCTGGCCGGATTTGGGTTATTTTCCAAAACATCCCGCAGGACGCGAGAAGCCCCCGCCGCACGTAGTGCGCAGCGGGGGCTTCTCGCATGTCCGAGGACACTAATTGAAATTAGCGTGGTTCCCTAAAGGGCGACAACGCAGGAGACCCGGCGAGGCCGGGAGCACTTTGTCTCGCAAACATTCCGCAGCCGCGAAGCGGCGAGGACGTTTGAGAGACAAAGTGCGTAGGCCTCACCGGGTCTCCGGTGGGAGTTGAGTCCCTTTAGAACTTGTTGTGGAAGGTACGCGAAATGACCTCGTCCTGCTGCTCCTTGGTGAGCGTGTGGAAGTTCACGGCATAGCCGGAAACGCGGATGGTCAGCTGCGGGTACTTCTCGGGGTGAGCCTGAGCGTCGAGCAACGTCTCACGGTTGAAGACGTTGATGTTCAGGTGGTGGCCACCCTTCTCGGCGTAAGCGTCGAGCATGTGGACCAGGTTGTCGGCCTGAGTCTCGGGAACTTCAGAAACCTTCATGATGTGTCTCCTTCGATTGATAGGCGCCGGCCGAAACCGGCGCTCTAATCAGTAATCGTTATTGTTAGTATAGCACTAACAATAGTTAATCGCCCAGCTGATCAAGGTCGATATCGCCAAAGAACACCTGGTCCTCCTTGCCGAGCGCGCCCGGGATGATGGAGAAGGTGTTGGAGATGCCGTCCTGAGCATCGCGGAACGGGAGCTTGGAAACCGAAGACAGCGAAGCGATGGCGCCGTGGCTATCGCGCTTGTGCATGGGGTTAGCACCCGGGGCGAACGGCTGGCCAGCCTTGCGGCCGTCAGGCGTGGAACCGGTCTTCTTGCCGTACACGACGTTGGAGGTAATGGTCAGAACCGAAGTCGTGGGCACGGAGTTGCGGTAGGTGTCGTTCATGCGGATGTACTCCATGAACTGGTGCACAACGTCGTGAGCGATCTGGTCAACGCGGTCGTCGTCGTTACCGTACTTGGGGAACTCGCCCTCGGTCTCGAAGTCGACGATGATGCCGTTCTCATCACGGACGGGGTGAACCTTGGCGTACTTGATGGCGGACAGGGAGTCAGCCACGACGGAAAGGCCAGCGATGCCCGTAGCGAACCAGCGATGCACATGCTTGTCGTGCAGAGCCATCTGGATGCGCTCGTAGCAATACTTGTCGTGCATGTAGTGAATGATGTTCAGCGAGTTGACGTACACGCCAGCGAGCCACTTCATCATGTCGTTGTACTTGGCCACAACGTCGTCGTAATCGAGCGTATCGCCCTCGACGGCGCGATACTTGGGGCCGACCTGCTTCTTGGAGACCTCGTCAACACCGCCGTTGAGTGCGTACAGCAGGCACTTGGCCAGGTTAGCGCGGGCGCCGAAGAACTGCATCTCCTTGCCGATGCGCATGGAGGACACGCAGCAGGCAATGCCGTAGTCGTCGCCGTGATAGACGCGCATGAGGTCGTCGTTCTCGTACTGGATCGAGGAGCTGGCGACAGAGGTCTTGGCGCAGAACTTCTTGAAGTTCTCGGGCAGACGGGTCGACCACAGAACGGTCATGTTGGGCTCGGGGCTGGTGCCCATGTTCTCGAGCGTGTGCAGGTAGCGGTAGCTCATCTTGGTAACGAGCGTACGGCCGTCGACACCCATGCCGCCGATGGACTCGGTGACCCACTGCGGATCGCCGGTAAACAGGGCCTGGTACTCGGGGGTACGAGCGAACTTGACCATGCGAAGCTTCATGATGAAGTGATCCACGAACTCCTGGATCTGCTCCTCGGTGAAGGTGCCGTTGGCAAGGTCGCGCTCAGCGTAGATGTCGATGAACGTAGAGGTACGGCCGATGGACATAGCGGCGCCGTTCTGCTCCTTGACGGCAGCGAGGTAGGCGAAGTACATCCACTGGATGGCCTCCTGCGTGTTGGTAGCAGGGTTGGAAATATCGAAACCATAGGTCTCGGCCATCATCTTGAGCTCGCCGAGGGCGCGGATCTGCTCCTGCAGCTCCTCGCGATCGCGGATGTTGTCGGCGGTCATGACCGTCGGGGTGGAAGCCTTCTGGGCCTCCTTGTCCTTGATCAGGTAGTCGACGCCGTACAGGGCAACACGACGGTAGTCGCCGATGATGCGGCCGCGGCCATAGCCATCGGGCAGACCGGTGATGATGTGAGCCGAGCGGCAAGCACGCATCTCGGGGGTGTAGACATCGAAGACGCCGGCGTTGTGAGTCTTGCGCTCGAAGGTGTAGCGCTCGACAACGTTCTCGTCGATCTTGTAGCCATGCTGGCTGGCAGCCTGGCAAGCGATGCGGATACCGCCGTTGACGTGCAGCGCGCGCTTGAGCGGCTTGTCGGTCTGGAGGCCGACGATGGTCTCCATCTCGCGGTGGGCGTTATCGATGTAGCCAGCGGGATGGCTCACGATGCCCGTGACGGTCTTAGTGTCCATATCGAGGACGCCGCCCTGCTCGCGCTCCTTGAGCAGCAGGTCGAGAACCTCGCCCCACAGCTCCTTGGTACGCTCGGTCGGGCCGGCGAGGAACGACTCGTCGCCCTCGTAGGGGGTGTAGTTCTTCTGGATGAAGTCTCGGACGTCAACCTCTCCCGTCCAGATGCCTTCCTTGAAGCCTTCCCATGCCTCCTGCATTGTGTAACCACGCTCCTAGTTACGTGTAATGCGGCGCTCTCTCACACCGCTGCTTATTGAATTCTTGAATTATCGGCTTGCACTACCGGCTTCTTCCGTTCTTCACCACACGTTGGTACAGGGAAAAACGTTTGTCCACCTTGGAACTGCAACCCAAAACCCAAGATTTCACCCGTTTGAGAAGGATAACATAGCCACCCCCTTCATCAGGGCTGTTATATGTTTCTTTTTTTATACCATTAGGGCGTTTTTAACAAATCCGCAGGAAATGCGAGCGCGAACAACTACCGTTCACCGATTTGTTTGGTATTTTTCCTTGCCTTTGTACGACGTTCACTCTAGCTGTTATGCCAGTTTTAGCAGGGTAAAGTGCCCCAGAGACCCCACAGAAACTGCAGGGCGGCCACGGGATTTCCCCCGTGGCCGCCCTGTGGCATGGCCAGTTTTTTAGCTTTGATTGCCGTTTGGCATTAAGCGGCTGTGGCGGCCTTGTCGGTCGTTGCCTTGCTGTGGCCCTGGCCCTCAAAATGCTTGTAGCACCAGCTGGTGACCAGCGGGGTCAAAATAGCCGTTACGATAGCACATGCTGCAACCTGCGCCGTAGCCGTCGCGAGCACCGCGCCGCCGTACATGGCCTCGTTGACGCTTGCCATGGCAGCAGGCGTGGCCACATTGGCTCCGGCGCAGCTCGAAATGGCCGCACCTGCGACACCCGTACCGCCCGTGAGCTTATCGACCGCGATGACAGGAATTGCAAAGACCACCGAGCAGATCACGCCGAGCAGGATGCCGGGAAGACCACCGTTGATAAGCTGGCCAAAGGTCATGGTCGAGCCCATGGCAAAGAAGACGAGCACGATGATGGCGGAAAGTGCCGGTGCCATCATCTTCTTAAAGCTGGGGAAGAGGTTACCCAGGATAATGCCGACGACGATCGGCAGGATGGCGCCCACGAGCGACCAGCCGATCGGAGCCTGACCGGCAGCGCCGAGCACGATCATCGTGACCGGAGGGCCGACAACCAGCGTGGTGATGGCGACGGCGCCACGCTCGGCCTCGTTGCCCATGGTACCCATCAGTCCGGCGTACATAGCGTTGTTGGCACCCGTACAAGCGGCCAGCATCACCATGGCCGAGATGCCAAACAGGTTGTCGTTGAACACATAAAGGATGAGCAGCGACACGGCAACGACCACGATCTGCTTGACGGCGATGATGATGGCGCCGCGGGCAGCGGCGGCAGGAGCGCTCTTAAACGAAATCGTCGTACCGACGATGAGCAAAAAAGCGCCAACAAGCGGGCCTGCGCCCTGCTGGGTCATGCCGAGCGTAAAGCTGCCGAGCGTTTTGAACAGGTCGGGAAACAGCGTGTTGAGCAGGCAGCCCAACAAAAGCGGCACCAAAATATTGGCACCCGGGATGGAGGACATCTTAAAGAACGGCTCCTTTGCCGCCGGCGCCTCCACCGCAGTCGATTCACTCATATATATCTCCTTTGGATGCATGCGAATCGTAGCCGCACGCGCCTTTGTCAGAAAGAAGGCGACGGTCCCGAGTCGCAGGAGCCGTCGCCGAATTATCGTCGCGGGGTATTACCCGTCCAGAACGATGCCACCGTCGCAGTCACCGATCTCGCCGTTCACGAAGCTGGCAAGGTCGGAGGCAAAGAAGAGCACCATCTGCGCGGGCTCGCTTGCCTGGGCGGCGCGGCCCAGGGGGATACCGTTGATGATGCGCTGAGAGTTCTCGTCAGAGAGAATCGAGGTCATATCGGTCAACGTGAGCGACGGGCACACGGCGTTGCAGCGGACGCCAAACTTGCCGCCTTCCTTGGCGACTGCCTTGGTTAGACCGTTAACACCGGCCTTGGAGCTCGCGTAAGCCGCGGTGCCGAGCAGGCCACCACCGATCTTGCCAGCAACAGAGCTCACGTTGACGATAGTGCCGGCATGGGCCGCCTTAAAGTGCGGGTACACGGCATTCATCATAGTGAAGGTACCGTTGAGGTTGATGTCGATGGTACGACGCCACTCGGTGTCATCGATCTCGTCGAACTTCTTGGTGCTGATGACGCCAGCGCAGTTGATCAGGATGTTGGTTTGCGGCAGGTCCGTAAAAATCTGCTCGACGGTCTCACGCGCCTTGGGCGCATCGGCAACATCGAGCTGATAGAACTTGTTGCCCTCGCCAAGCTCGGCCACAGCGGCCTCGCCCTTAGCAGCGTTCCTTGCGATGAGCGCGACGTGTCCGCCGCCCGCGACGATGCCCTTGGCGATCTCGAGGCCAATGCCCTGAGTGCCGCCCGTGACAATCGCGGTCTTGCCCGTGAAGTCAAATGCCATGACTCCATCCCCCTTTATATAAGGTGTCTCCTTGCGGGAAGTTGGAGCATCGCACGTGGCGATTATATGAGTCCCAGTCGTCATGGTGGTGACAACCCCTCGCCTAACCGCGTGCATGATAATTCTTTGAAACGCTACAATTATTGAATGATTTTAAGTCTTTATACGCTCTTTATATTGATTGGCAGCCACGTAGATTTTTGGGACATGCCTCAAAATCTGCCGGTTAGGGTGCGCGTACATGGGTATCATCTTTCACTGAAAATAGTTTCTAGTGTTAGGGGTTTTCGGTGGAAGATACCGATTTCCGTGAGCTTGGGCGTCAGCTCCTTACCGAGTTCGGCAGCATGCATCAGCGCATTTCGCGCTTTGCGGACAAAGCCCTTGGCGGCGAGATGGCCGTCATGCGCGCCCTCATACTCGCCGGCGGTTCGCTCACGCCGAGCGAACTCGCTGATCGCGCCTGGGTCTCGAACGCCCGCATCGCCAATATCCTACGCGCTCTCGAAGCCAAGGGCTGGGTTGAGCGTGAGCACTCAAAGACCGACCGTCGTCGCGTACACGTCACGGTGACCGACAAGGGATTCCATGATCTCGAAATCAAGCGTCGGGAATTCGAGAACCGCACTGCGGCTTTCCTCGAGCAGCTCGGCGAAACAGATACCCAAGAGATGGTGCGTCTTCTAAGGCGTGCCAACGAAATTATCGACCGTAATCAAGAAAGGAGAGATGCCGAGTGAGGATTCTCAAGCTCTTTAAAAAGCATGTCCTGGCACTGTTCGCAGCTATCGTGCTTATCGTAATCAGCTGCAACGCCGATCTGGCGCTGCCTACCTACATGAGCGACATCGTCGACGTGGGCGTGCAGCAAGGCGGCATCGCCTCGCCCGTGCCCGACACCATCCGCGCCGAATCGCTCGACGACCTCGAACTCTTTATGAGCGCCAAGGACGCCAAGGCTGTGGAGGCCGTGTTTAGCAAGGCTGACAAAAACGACATTCGAACGTACAAGGGCACCGAGGAAGAGCGTGCCGATGGAGGCAAGATTGCCGACATTATGAGCCTGCCCGAGACTGTCGTTCTTTCGCTCAACCAGGGCATTGACGCCGACTCTATGGGCGACATGATGGGCTCGTTCAGCGAGAAAGACAGCAACGCTGCCCAGGCCATGCCCACCCCCGAGCAGATGGCGGCGATGACGCCCGAGCAGCTCGCCGAGATGCAGCAGAAGGCCGTAGCGGCGCAGAACATGCAAAAGCAGATTGATGCCGACGGCGGTAAGATCACCATGAAGAGCCTGCGCCTGGGTGTCGAGGGCGGTCTGGTAGACCAAAGCAAGCTCGTCGAGGGCGCCAACCAAATGGCGGACAAAATGGGCTCCATGTCGGGCTCCATTGTCACGCAGCGCGCCGTGACCTACGTGCAGGACGAGTACAAGGCGCAGGGTATCGACCCCGCCGACGTGCAGAACGCCTACCTGGGCCGCATGGCGACCACGATGTTTGGCCTGTGCCTGATCTCGCTTGTCGCCACCATCCTGACCGGCGCCGTGGCTTCGCGCACCGCCTGCTCCATCGCCCGCGACCTGCGCCGCGAGACCTTCAACAAGGTTATGCACTTCTCGCCGGCCGAAGTGGGCAAGTTTAGCCAGGCCTCGCTCATCACTCGCTGCACCAACGACATTCAGCAGATTCAGATGGCGGCAACCCTGTTTATCCGCATGTGCCTGATGGCCCCCGTCATGGGCGTCGTCGCCGTCATGCGCGTCCTGGCCAACCACACCGGCCTGGAGTGGACCATCGCCGTGGCCATCATCGCGGTGTCGGCCGTCGTCGGCGTGCTCATGGGCCTCACCATGCCCAAGTTCAAAATGATGCAGAGCTTTGTGGACCGCGTGAACCTTACCGCCCGCGAGCTGCTCGACGGTCTTATGCCCATCCGCTCGTTCAACCGCGAGGAGCATGAGCTCGAGCGCTTTGACCAGGCGTCCCTCGACCTGATGACCACGCAGCTCTACACCAACCGAGCCATGAGCTTTATGATGCCGCTCATGATGCTCGTCATGAACTGCATCACCGTGCTTATCGTCTGGTTTGGTGCGCAGGGCGTGTCCGACGGCGTGATGCAGGTCGGCAACATGATGGCGTTTATCTCCTACACCATGCAGATCGTCAT
>CAKTUC010000009.1 GCA_934617135.1 uncultured Collinsella sp.
ATCGAACCCCTGACCTCTTGACTGCCAGTCAAGCGCTCTCCCAGCTGAGCTACGCCCCCGTGACGAGGAGATACTATAGGGGAAGATCTTCGGGGATGCAAGGACTATTTTTGGATTGGCTATCTTACTTACGGGTTTTCCTGGGACGGGGCAAAAATAATCACTCTACGAGCGATTATTTTTATCCGCCGTCCCGATAAAACCCTGATGGAGCAAATACGCTATTGCAACTCCCGAGTGGACGTCAATCGTTGCTATAGACCTGACGACGTTGCTGATGCCGGTATCGGCTAGTGGGGCTAGCGGGGCGTGGTCTAGTTCCCACTCCAAACCGTATTCGCTTATCTCTGTGTTGGGGGCGATTGCGATTATGGAGAAGGTTTTGCCGGCTGCGTCTTCTATGGTCCAGGTTTCGTCCTGGTGCAGGATTCTGGCCGTTACTTCGTCCTCGGCGATCCAGACGGGAGCGTCCGTATAACCTGCCAGTAGGCCCAGGACGGACAGCGCCATGTCGGGGCGGCCTCCGGTGGCGCAGGTTGCTACCACTTCGGCGCCCGGCCAGCGGCGGCGGACGGCGTCTAGGGCTAGGGCTAGGTCGGTGTAGTCCTTGTAGGGGTTGTGGCGTTCCACTTCAAAATCGGCAGCTGCATCGACCAGAGCGCGGCCGGCGTCACTTACGGTGTCGGCATCACCGACGTAGACGTCGCAACTCAGTCCGGCACCCAAGAGCGCGTCGAGCCCGCGGTCCACGGCGACGACGTGGTCGCACTCCCCTGCCAGGCGGCGCAACAACTCCGCGCTCGCCACCACGGGCGATCCGCAAACTACTAATACTTTGCAAGCCACGGATCTCACCTACCCCTCAAACGCAAGCACGCGGGCCAGGTCCAAGTCCTCATAGCTGTCGACAAAGATCTCGCAGTTGGCGCGCACCTCGTCGCGCTCCATACGACCGTGCAGGTCATAGATGCCTACGCGCTTAAAGCCAGCGGCGCCGGAGCTCTTAAGGCCAAAGACCGCGTCTTCAAACACCCAGGCGGTATCAAATGCGCGGCCGTGGCGCTCCTCCAGGCGGCGCAACGCCAGCTCGTACACATCGGGGAACTGCTTGGAGCGCCCCGCCTCGCCCGTCGTGGTAATAAACTCCATATAGCGATCGAGGCCCGCTCCCGCAAGGGCGGACTGCACCAGTTCGGCCGGCGTGGACGTGGCAACACACATGGCAATGCCGGCTGCCTTCGCCTGTTCCAAAAATGCCAGAAGACCCTCGCGCGGTGGCACCTTGGAATAGCCATCGATGAGAATCTCGCTCAGTTCGCGATACAGCTCCTCGCCATTCGCGCCAATACCCCACGTGTCATGGTAGGCCTGGCACTCGTCCTCGAGCGAAAGGTGCTCAAATTGGGCAAAATCGTCGACCGTCACATCAACGCCGTGGCGGCGCAATAACTCGGGCTGGGCATAGGCCCAAACGGGGGTGCTGTTAACCAGCGTGCCGTCGCAATCGAAAATAAAAGCGACGTTGGGGGCGGCGGTCTGGGACATAAACGAACCTTTCGATGTCAAATGGTAAACATCCTGCTAAAAACGTTTTACCAAACGTCAAACTAACAATCTAAAAACCCTAATTGGTAAAACTGTCAAGAGTTTTACCATCGTAATTCTGTCAGTGGTCTAAACATGGCGCTCACCGATTAAAAGCCGCCGCAAAACCACTTTCCTCCATAAAAGTAATGTACAGGTGTTATGGTAGTTTCTGCCGAAAGTTCCACCGAGCACGCGAGGTGGAACGAATCATAGAACTATCGCCGTCCCTTCGATTCGTGCAGCCCTGGACCTTTCGCATTTAGTCACCAAGGCAACACGCTGCCGCGTCATGATGGGATCAAACGTGAGCGATACAAAGCTAAAGCCAACGGCAAAAAAGCCCGCTACCCGCAAGGCCGCTCCACACGCACCGGAGCTCTCTAAGGACGATGTCTATCTGTTTGGCATTGGCATGTGGGAGCGCAGCTGGGAAAAGATGGGCGCGCACCCCGATACGCAGAACCGCACGCGCGGCTGGCGTTTTTGCGTTTGGGCGCCCGATGTAAAGAGCGTCCACGTTATTGGCGAATTTAACGACTGGGATGAGGAAGCCAACCCGCTGGTGCCCGTGCATACGAGCGCCATTTGGGAAGGCT
Organism: uncultured Collinsella sp.; assembly: GCA_934617135.1. Classification (GTDB taxonomy): domain Bacteria; phylum Actinomycetota; class Coriobacteriia; order Coriobacteriales; family Coriobacteriaceae; genus Collinsella. The sequence goes on from CAKTUC010000009.1 coordinate 2,184, forward strand.
TTATTCCTGGCGCCGAGCAGGGCCAGCTCTACAAGTACCTTATCGAGACCAACGAGGGCGAAAAGCTCTACAAGGCCGATCCGTACGCCTTTAAGGCCGAGTGCCCTCCGGGTACGGCCAGCGTGCTGTGGAGCCTGGACGGCTACAAGTGGAACGATGCCGCGTGGCTCAAGCGCCGCGCCGGCCACAATCACATGTCGCAGCCGCTCAACATCTACGAGGTGCATATTGGCTCGTGGAAGCGCCACGGCGACGCGCCGCAGGGCGAGCCGGACGAATACGGCAACTACCCCGGCCCCATGGATCCCTTCCCCGCGCAGCGCGGCGAGTTCTACACCTACGACGACCTGTCGGTGGAGCTCGTGGACTACGTGCGCGACATGGGCTATACGCATATTGAGGTCATGCCGCTTATGGAGCATCCCTTCGACGGCTCCTGGGGCTACCAGACGACCGGCTACTATGCCGCCACGTCGCGCTATGGCGAACCGCAGCAGCTCATGCACTTTATTGATGCATGCCACGAGGCGGGCATTGGCGTGATCATGGACTGGGTGCCCGGCGGTTTTTGCGCCGACTCCCACGGCCTTGCCACCTTTAACGGCCACATGTTGTTTGAGCACGAGATTCACCCCAACTGGGGCACGCATAAGTTCGATTTCGCCCGCGGCGAGGTCCGTTCCTTCCTGGTCTCCAACGTGCTGTACTGGCTCGAGAACTTCCACGTGGACGGCATTCGCATGGACGGCGTGTCCAGCATGCTGTACCTCAACTTTGGCATTGACGATCCGGGCCAAAAGAAGTTCAACAAGTACGGTACCGAGGAAGACCTGGACGCCAGCGCGTTTATCCGTCAGGTTAACTGCGCTGTGGAGGCGCACTATCCCGACGTGATGATGATGGCCGAGGAGTCCACCGCATGGCCGCTCGTGACCTATCCGCCGCAGGACGGCGGCTTGGGCTTCCACTACAAGTGGGACATGGGCTGGATGAACGACACCCTGCACTACATGCAGACCGATTTTCCGTGGCGCCCCGGCAACCACGGCCTGCTTACGTTCTCCATCATGTACGCCTTTACCGAGAACTTCATTTGCCCGTTGAGCCACGACGAGGTCGTGCACGGCAAGTGCTCGCTCATCGGCCGCATGCCGGGCGACTGGTGGCGCCAGTTTGCCGGCCTGCGCACGCTGGCCTTCTACCAGATGACGCACCCCGGTGCCAAGCTCAACTTTATGGGCAACGAGATTGGCCAGTTTATTGAGTGGCGCTACTACGAGTCCATCCAGTGGTTCCTGACCGAGGAGTACGAGACCCACAAGCATCATCAGGCGTTTATCAAGGCGCTCAACCACCTGTACACCGCCGAGCCCGCCCTGTACGAGCGCGGCTACACCGACGACGGCTTTACCTGGATCGATGCGGACAACTCCAAGCAGTCCATCGTGAGCTTTGTGCGCCAGGGCGAGGACGTCGACGACGACCTGGTGATCCTGATCAACTTTGACCCGGCGAGCTACGAGAGCTTCCGCGTGGGCGTGCCGCGCGAGGGTGACTGGGAGGTCATCTTCGATTCCGACCGTCCCGAGTTTGGCGGCAGCGGCTATGCCGGCGAGGAGCCCTACACTTGCTCGAGCGAACCCTATCCCTGGAACGGGCAGATGGACTCCATCGAGATCAAGGTGCCCGGTTTGGCTGGCGTGGTGCTTAAGCGCCGCGGTCCCAGCAGCTATAAGCCGCCGGTGATTGAGGAGCCCAAGGCTGCGCGTAAGCGCACGTCCTCGGTAAAGCCCAAGCCCGCGGGTGCCAAGAAGGCCTCGGCTAAGGCCAAAGCTGCGACGACCAAGGCCAAGGCTAAGGCTGCCGCAATGCCCGCTGCTAAGGCCGCAGCCAAGAAGCCGGCTGCCAAAAAGGGCGCTACCAAGACCAAGTCTGCTTCTGTTAAGACGTCTGCCAAGGACGCGTAACAAAGCCGTTACCGCTGTAATTACCCGCCCCGCTGGGGCGTAGGATGTAAGTCATAACCGTTCCGGGAGATATCCCCGGGGGAAAGGAACGTATGAATAAGATCTTCGACAACAAGCAAGAGTTTACCGAGCTCTATCGCGATGCCGTCATGAGCATCAGCGGCAAGAGCGTCGAGGCCGCCAGCGACCTCGACCGCTTTAACGCCCTGGCCAAGCTCGTGGCCGAGAAGGCGCGCACCGTCGCTACCAAGAGCGACGCCCGAGCGGCCGCCGAGGGCAAAAAGCGCGTGTACTACTTCTCGATCGAGTTTTTGATCGGCCGCCTGCTCGACAACTACCTGCTCAACTTTGGTGTGCGCGACATGGTCGCCGAGGCGCTCGACGACATGGGCTTCGACCTGTCCGTCATCGAGAACCAGGAGCCCGATCCGGCTCTGGGCAACGGTGGCCTGGGCCGTCTGGCCGCCTGCTTCCTGGATTCCATGGCAGCCGAGGGCATCGCCGGCTACGGCAACGGAATGCGCTACCGCTACGGCCTGTTTAAGCAGGAGATCGTCAACGGCAGCCAGGTCGAGACCACCGACGAGTGGCTCACCCACGGCTATCCCTGGGAGGTCCGTCGTCAGGACAAGGCCGTGACCATCAAGTTCGGTGGCCGCGTTGAGGGCTTTGAGGAAGACGGCCGCACGTTCTACCGTACGGTGGACACGCAGGACATCCTGGCCGTTCCCTACGACATCCCCGTCGTGGGCTATGCCGGCGAGACCGTCAACAAGCTGCGCGTCTGGGCTGCCGAGCCGGTCGAGGAGCACTTCGACCTGGAGGCCTTCAACCGCGGCGACTACGCTCTGGCCGACGCCGAGCGCGCCGAGGCCGAGGCCATCAGCGCCATCCTCTACCCCAACGACGCCGGCGAGCACGGCCGTCTGCTGCGCCTGAAGCAGGAGTACCTGTTTGTCTCGGCCGGCATCTACAGCCTGCTCGACACCTTTGAGAAGGAGCACGGCGAGAACTGGGAGCTGCTGCCGCAGTTTGTTGCCATCCACACCAACGACACGCACCCCGCCATGTGCGGCCCCGAGCTCATGCGCATCCTCATCGACGAGAAGAAGCTCGAGTGGGACGACGCCTGGAACATCGTGACGCAGGTCGTGAGCTACACCAACCACACCATCCTGCCCGAGGCTCTGGAGAAGTGGCCCATCGGCACGTTCTCCAAGCTCCTCCCCCGCGTGTACCAGATCATCGACGAGATCAGCCGTCGTTGGCACGAGTCGTTCGACACCACGCAGGAGGGCTGGCAGGAGCGTCTGCGCCAGACCGCCATTCTGTGGGACGGCGAGATTCGCATGGCCAACCTGTCCGTGATCTGCAGCCACAGCGTCAACGGCGTGGCCAAGATCCACTCCGACATCATCAAGAACATCGTGCTCAAGGACTTCTATGCCCTCACGCCCGAGAAGTTCAACAACAAGACCAACGGCATCTCGCACCGTCGCTTCTTTGCCGAGGCCAACCCCACCTACGCCAAGCTCGTGACCGAGGCCATTGGCGACGGCTGGCTCAAGGACGCCTTTGAGCTGGAGAAACTCAAGGAGTTCCAGAACGACACCGAGTTCCTGAAGGCCGTGGGTGCCTCCAAGCGTGCCAACAAGGAGCGCCTGGCCGCCTACGTTAAGGCCGAGACCGGTCTGGTCATCGATCCCAACACCGTCTTTGATGTTCAGGTGAAGCGCTTCCACGCCTACAAGCGCCAGCTCATGAACATCATGAAGGTGATGGACATCTACAACCGTCGCATCGCGGATCCCAACTTCCACGTGACGCCAACGACCTTCATCTTTAGCGGCAAGGCTGCCTCGAGCTACACCTTTGCCAAGGAGACCATCCGCCTCATTAACTCCGTGGCCGACGTCATCAACAACGATGCCCGCGTCAACGAGGTCATGAAGGTCTGCTTTATCCCCAACTTCCGCGTGAGCAACGCCCAGCTCATCTACCCCGCCGCCGAGATCTCGGAGCAGATCTCCACGGCCGGCAAGGAGGCCTCGGGCACGTCCAACATGAAGCTCATGATGAACGGCGCCATTACGCTGGGCACCCTCGACGGCGCCAACATCGAGATCGCCGACCTGGCCGGCCGCGAGAACGAGGCCATCTTTGGCCTGACCGCTCCCGAGGTCGAGCAGCTCTGGGCATCCAACAGCTACTTTGCGTGGGATACGCTCAACAACGATCGCGAGCGTCTGGGCCGCGTGATGGACGAGCTCAAGGACAACACCTTTGCGGGTCTTTCGGGCAACTTCGAGAGCATCTACAACGAGCTCATGAACAACAACGACCCCGACCTGGTCATGGCCGATTTCCGCAGCTACGTGGATGCGTGGGAGAAGCTGACCGGCAGCTACGGCGACCAGGAGACCTGGAACCGCAAGGCGCTGCTCAACACCGCATCGAGTGGCTGGTTCTCGAGCGACCGCACCATTCGCGAGTACCGCGACGAGATCTGGCACGCGTAGCGGCGCACGCGAGCCCCCTTTGCCAGCACGGCATTACCCGGCGGGCGCGAATAGGCTCCGCGCCCGCCGCTAATGAATTTAGAAACATCGATGACAGAAGGAGAAATCGATGAGTAAGAAAGAATGCATCGCGATGCTCCTCGCAGGAGGACAGGGCAGCCGATTGGGGGCACTCACCCAAAAGATCGCTAAGCCGGCGGTTAGCTTTGGTGGCAAGTTCCGCATTATCGACTTTTCGCTGTCCAACTGCTCCAACTCGGGCATCGACACGGTGGGCGTTCTGACGCAGTATCGCCCCTACCTGCTGCATGCCTATGTGGGCTCCGGCGAGGCCTGGGATCTGGACAGCCGCGACGGCGGCGTGTCGATCCTGCCGCCGTACGAGACGCAGACCGGCGGCGCCTGGTATGCGGGCACGGCCGACGCCATTACGCAGAACCTCGACTACATCAAGGCCAACGACCCCAAGTACGTCCTGATTCTTTCTGGCGATCACCTGTATCGCATGGATTACCGCAAGATGCTCAAGACGCACATTGAGAACAACGCCGACCTCACGGTGAGCGTTATGCCCGTGCCGTGGGAGGAGGCCAGCCGCTTTGGCATCCTGACGACCGACCCCGAGGACGGCCGCATCACCAAGTTCACCGAGAAGCCCGATAAGCCCGATTCGAATCTCGCGTCCATGGGCATCTACATCTTCTCGGCCGACGTGCTGATCGAGGCGCTCGAGGAGGATGCTCTGGACCAGCGCTCGAGCCACGACTTTGGCAAGGACATCATCCCCAAGCTGCTCGGCGAGGACAAGCGCCTGTACAGCTACGAGTTCCACGGCTTTTGGAAGGATGTTGGCACCATCGCCAGCTTCCACGAGACCTCGATGGACCTGCTGGGCAACAACCCCGAGTTCGATCTCTTTGACAAGAGCTTCCCCATCATGTCCAACATCACCACGCGTCCGCCGCACTACATTGGTCCGGACGGCCGCCTGGACGACTGCCTGGTCTCCAACGGCTGCAAGATCTACGGCACCGCTCGCCACTCGATCCTTTCGACCGATGTCATTATCGAGGAGCGCGCCGTGGTCGAGGACTCCGTGCTGCTGCCGGGTGCGCACGTTAAGAGCGGCGCGCACATCTGCCGCGCTATTTTGGGCGAGAACTCCACGGTCGAAGAGGGCGTGAAGCTCGGCTCTGTCGATACCACCAAGGATACGGCCGTCGTTGGAAATGACGTCGTTATCGGGAAGGGGGAATGATCCGATGATCAATCGCAAGGCCATCGGTTACATCACCGCTAACTACTCTTCGACTTACGGCAGCGTGCTGCTTAAGGACCGCCCCATCGCGTCCGTCCCGTTTTTGGGCCGCTACCGCCTGATCGACTTTCCGCTGTCCAACATGATGAATGCCGGCATCAAGACCGTCGGCGTCGTCATGCCGGGTAACTACCGCTCGCTGATCGACCACGTGGGCTCGGGCAAGGACTGGGGCCTCGACCGCAAGAAGGGCGGCCTGTTCATGGTCCCCGGCAACGCGTATGGCACCACCAAGGGCGGCATGCGTTTCTTGCTGCGCGACATCATCTCCAACAAGACGCTGTTCCAGCGCTCGGACAAGCCCTATGTTGTGATGATGGGCACCAACATCATCTTTAACATGGACCTCAACACCATCATCGAGGCGCACGAGAACTCCGGCGCCCAGATGACCGTCGTGTACTGCAAGGCCACGCGCAACGTTGAGGACGAGACCAAGCTCGAGATTAACGAGAACGGCCGCCTGACGGGCGTGAGCGCCGGCGTCGTGTACGGCGACAACGCGTCCATGGATTGCTGCATCGTCAACCGCGAGACGCTGCTCGAGATCATCGATCACTACCAGGCCGCCGACTATCTGGACCTGCTCGAGGCGCTCCAGGGCGACTTTGGCAACATCGACGTGTGCAGCTACGAGTACAAGGGCGAGGTCGTGGGCGTGTTTAGCGAGAAGTCGCTGTACCGCCGCAGCATGGACCTGCTCGACCAGACCGTAGCCGACCAGCTCTTTGACCCCGAGCGCCCGATCCTGACCAAGGCCCACGACGTGCCGCCCTCGCGCTACGCGACCGGCAGCCACGCGTGCAACTCGATCATCTCGGCCGGTTGCATCATCAAGGGCACCGTGCGCAACTCGATCCTGTCGCGCGGCGTTGTGGTTGAGGAAGGCGCTTCGGTGACCAACTCGATCATCAACCAGAGCTGCATCATCAAGAGCGGCGCCCGCGTCGAGAACGCCATCCTGGACAAGAACAACGTGGTGCCCACCAACACCGAGCTTCGCGGCACGCCCGAGAACATCCTGGTGCTGGGCAAGGCTCCGTTAACTTCCGATACCACCATCGCTCGTTAACATTGGCGTCGCATAATCGCACGTAAACTGAAGAATAGCCGCCCGGTTTGTACCTGGCGGCTATTCTCGAATAACAACATGGGAGACAATATGGCAGAAACCAGCAAAAAGATGCAGATCGTGTTTGCCTCGGCCGAGTGCGCACCGTTTGTGAAGACCGGTGGCCTGGGCGACGTGGCGGGCTCGCTGCCTGCGGCGCTTGTGCGCGCCGGCGCCGAAGTCATCGTGATGGTGCCCAAGTACGCAACCATCAAGGACGAGTACAAGGCGCAGATGGAGCACTTTGCCGACTTTTACGTGAGCCTGGGTTGGCGCAATGAGTACTGCGGACTCGAGAAGCTCGAGCACGACGGCGTCACCTATATGTTCATCGACAACGAGCGCTACTTTGCGCGCGACTATCCGTACGGCTTCTTTGACGACGGCGAGCGCTTTGCGTTCTTCTCCAAGGCCATCACCGAGAGCCTGCAGCACCTGCCGGCCGGTTTTGAGTGCGACATCCTGCACTGCAACGACTGGCAGACGGCGCTGGCGCCCGTGTTCCTGCGCGAGTTCTACCAGGGCCTGCCGCTGTACGACCGCGTGAAGACCGTGTTCTCGATCCACAACGTGGCGTTCCAGGGCCAGTTTAGCGACACCGTGATGGAGGACATCCTGGGCGTGGCGCATATTCCGGCGGCCGCCTCGCAGCTGCGCTGCGACGCCTGCAGCATTAACTACATGCTGGGCGCGTTGCGCTATGCCGACGCCATCACCACGGTGAGCCCCACCTATGCGGGCGAGATCCAGACGCCCGAGTTTGGCGAGGGCCTGGACGGCGTGCTGCGCGAGCGCTCCTATGCGCTGCAGGGCATCCTCAACGGTATTGACGTGGCGGGCTTTGACCCGGCGACCGACAAGCGCATTGCCGCAAACTACACGGTCGAGGACCGTTCTGGCAAGGCCGTGTGCAAGGCCAAGCTGCAGGAAGAGCTGGGGCTCGAGGTTCGCGACGACCGTCCGCTCATGGTCATGGTCACGCGCCTGACACGCCAGAAGGGCATGGACCTGGTCATGTACGCGCTCGACCGCATCCTGGCCGGCGGCGTGCAGGTGGCGGTGCTGGGCACCGGCGACCGCGACTACGAGGACGGCCTGCGCTACTTCCAGGACAAGTACCCCGGCACCATGGCCGCGCGCATCGAGTTCGATCCTGCGCTGTCGCAGCGTATGTATGCCGCAGCCGATATGTTCCTGATGCCTTCGAAGTTTGAGCCCTGCGGACTGTCGCAGATCATCGCCATGCGCTACGGCACCTTGCCCATCGTGCGCGAGACCGGTGGCCTGAAGGACACGGTGATCCCGTATAACGAGTTTACCGGCGAGGGCACAGGCTTCTCGTTTAGCAACTTTAACGGCGACGAGATGGGCGACGCCGTGTTCCGCGCGGCACGCCTGTTCTGGGATAACCGCGACGCCTGGAATCAGCTGGTCACGCAGGCTATGAGCCAGGACTTTAGCTGGACGCGCTCGGCCGACAAGTATCTGGACCTGTACTTCTTTATGCATCCGGAGATTGAGAGGCCGACGGCTGTGGTTGAGGCAGCGGAGCCTGTCGAGGAGCCCAAAGCTGAGCCCGAGGTTGTGGCCGAGCCGGTTGTTGAGGCGCCCGTTGCTGTTGAGGAGGCCAAGGCTGAGGAGAAGCCGATTGAGGCTGCTCCCGAGGTGAAGGTTGAGGCTGCTCCCGAACCCGAGGCCAAGCCGGCTGCGAAGCCTGCCGCCAAGAAGACCACGACTCGTAAGACGACGGCCAAGAAGGCTACGACGGCCAAGGCTGCAGCTACCAAGACTGCCGCAGCTAAGACGACGGCTGCCAAGGCAACGACGACGCGCAAGCGCACGACCGCCGCTGCCAAGAAGGCCACCGAGGTCGCTCCCGAGGTAAAGACCGAGGCTGCAGCTGAGGCACCTGCCACCGAGACCAAGCCGGTAGCCAAGGCTCCGGCCAAGACCGCTGCCAAGAAGAAGACTGCCGCTAAGACCACCGCTGCTAAGAAGACCACGGCAACGAAGGCGACGACCACCAAGGCCGCCGCAAAGCCGGCCGCCAAGGTCGAGGAGACGCCCTCCGAGCCCAAGGCCGAGGAAACCGTGGAGGCCAAGCCCTCCGCCAAGACCACCACGCGCAAGCGCACCACCACGACGGCCAAGAAGACCGCGACCAAGGCAGAGGCAAAGCCCAAGGTAAAGGCCGAGCCGGCACCGAAGGCTGCCGAGGTCAAGGCTGCCCCGAAGGCTGAGGCAAAGGTCGAGCCTGCCAAGGAGACCCCGGTCTCCCCCGCCGCTCCGGTCGAGGAAAAGGCACCGTCCAAGAAGACTTCCGTCCGCAAGGCCACGGCCACCCGCAAGCGCCGCTAATCCGGACGATTCAAAATCCAATCCTCAATAGAACAAGAGGGTGTCGTTAACCGCGACGCCCTCTTGTTCTATTGATTTGGTAAAACGATTTTCTAGCACAACCGTTCGCCGATAGTGAACGGCTGTGGTTTATACAACTAAAGTACAACGGATATACTTAGGAACTGTGCGTTAAGCCATGACCCGTTGGCCATGATTGTATAGAACTGGACCATACTATGAGATTGATTCACAACAGCCGCCTGCCGCAGTTTCGCACTCCGTTTGGCGCTGTGACCACTGGAACTTCCGTTGCGCTCTCGGTGATTTTGGAGGACGCCGATCCCAACCAGGCAACGCTTACCCTGCGCACCTGGGTCGACGGCATCGGCGAGACCCTCATCCCCATGGAGCATGAGGGCGACGGGATCTTTACCGGCGAGCTTCCGTGCCCCGAACCCTGTCTTGTCTGGTACAGCTTTATATGCAATATCGAGGGCCAGCCCGAGGTCCGCTTGGGCGCACCGCAAGGCCGCACCGGCGGCGAGGGCGTAACCTACGACTACGCCGAGGTACCGTCCTTCCAAATTACCGTCTACAAGCACCGCGAGAACCGCCCCGCCTGGTACGAGCGCGGCATGGTGTACCAGATCTTCCCCGACCGCTACGCTCGTGACGAGCACTGGCGCGAGCGCACGCTGGCCGAGCTCGAAAAACCGCGTAAGGGCATTCAGCGCCGCATGGTCGAGGACTGGAACGAGCCGCCTGTGTACGAGCGCGCTGAAGATGGCTCAATCAAGACCTGGGACTTCTACGGCGGATCGCTCAAGGGCATCCAGGAAGACCTGCCCCGCATCGCCGAGCTGGGCTTTACCGCCATCTACCTCAACCCCATCTTTGAGGCCGCGAGCAACCATCGCTACGACACGGCCGACTACACCAAAATCGATCCGATCCTGGGCACCGAGCAGGACTTTACCGAGCTGTGCCAGGCAGCCGAGAAGCTGGGCATTTCCATCATCCTGGACGGCGTCTTCAACCACACGGGCGACGACTCGATCTATTTCAACCGCTATGGCAACTACCCCAGTGTGGGCGCCTGGCAGAGCGAGGATTCGCCGTGGCGCGACGCCTTCACCTTCCACGAGGACGGATCGTACGATTGCTGGTGGGGCGTGGGCAACATGCCCGCGATCAACGAGAAGTCCGAGCTGGTGCGCGAGAAGCTCTTGGGCAAGGACGGCGTCATCCGCAAGTGGCTGCGCGCCGGTGCTCACGGCTGGCGTCTGGACGTCGCTGACGAGCTTTCCGACGACTTCCTGGCCGAGATCAAGAAGGCAGTACTTGCCGAAAAGCCCGACGCGCTGCTGCTCGGCGAGGTCTGGGAGGACGCCTCTAACAAGATTAGCTATGGCCACCTGCGCTGCTACCTGCAGGGCTCCGAGCTTGATTCCGCCATGGACTACCCCTTCCGCGACATGGTCATCGGCTTTTTGATGGGCTACAAGAACGCCTATCAGGCGGCCGAGGATATCGAGACCCTGCGTGAGAACTACCCGAGCGAGGCTCTGTCCTGCGCGCTCAATCTGCTGTCGAGCCACGATCGCCCGCGCATCATCTCGGTGCTCGGCGGCGGTCCCGACGAGTCGCAGCTGCCCGAGTGTGAACGCAGCAAGTGGCGCCTGGACGAGAATGCGATGGGCCTTGCCAAGAGCCGTTTTTGGCTCGCGACGCTCATGCAGATGACCTTCCCCGGCGTGCCTTCGATTTACTATGGCGACGAGTACGGCCTGGAGGGCCTTACCGATCCGGGCAACCGTCGCACCCTGCCGACCAAGGAAGACCTGCACGACTTCGACACGCTCGCGATCGTCAAGAACGCCTCGGCCGTGCGCCGTGCGCTGCCGTTTATGATCGACGGCGAGATCAAGGCCTTCGCGCTCAACGACGAGGTGCTGGCCTACAACCGCACGGGCAAGGACGGCGAGTCCGCGACCGTCATCATCAACCGCAGCCTGCGCAATTCGCACCGCGTGACGATCCCGGCGCTCGGCGAATGTGCAAGCGACGTCATTAGCGGCCACGAGTGCGTGATCCACAACGGCACGGTCACGCTCGACCTGTACCCGCTGGGTTCGTCGATCATCTATCACCACGCCGAGCAGCGCCTGCAGGAGCCGCTCGATCACGGCGCGGGCGTCGTGTGCCATATCACCTCGGTGCCGACCGACGACGGCAAACCGGGCACGATCGGCGCGCCCACGCGTCGCTTTATCGACCATCTGGCCGCCATGGGCATGCGCTACTGGCAGGTCCTGCCCGTCAACCCGACGGACTTCTTCCGCTCCCCTTACGCCGGCCCTTCGGCCTTTGCAGGCAATATCGACCTGCTGCCGGAGTCGCATGAGGAGCTGGCCGCCGACTTTAAAGTCTGGAAAGCCCGCGGTGGCGAGGATGCCGATCCGCTCTACACCGCGTTTAAGCATCGCAATGCCGACTGGCTCGAGAAGTACTGCGTCTACATGGCCGTCAAGAAGTACTTTGAAGGCGAATCGCGCCATGATTGGCCGGCCGATGTCGCGCGCTACAACGAGCATCTGATTGACGACAAACGTTTCCACGACGAGGCAGAGCTGCAGGCGTACATGCAGTACCGCTTTGACCTGGCCTGGTGCGAGCTCATGAACTACGCGCACAAGAAGGGAATCGAGGTTATCGGCGACATTCCGATGTACGTCTCGGACGATTCGGCCGACGCGTGGAGTGAACCCGAGAACTTCTGGCTGTCCGATACCGGCAAGGCGATTGAGATTTCTGGCGCGCCGCCCGACAATTTTGCGCCCGAGGGCCAGGTGTGGGGCAACCCCACCTTCCGTTGGGATCACATGAAGGAGAACGGCTACCGCTGGTGGATGGACCGTCTGCGTCGCGCGTTCTCACTCTACGACCGCGTGCGCCTGGACCACTTCCTGGGATTCCACAGCTACTTTAGCATTCCCGCAGGCAAAGCCTGCGCCGACGGCCGCTGGCTGGCGGGTCCGGGCAAGGACCTGTTCCAGACTGCCTATGACGAGCTGGGACCGCTCAACTTTATCGCCGAGGACCTAGGCTACCTGACGCCCGGTGTTCGCGCGATGGCTTCGACCTGCGGCTTCCCTGGTATGGACGTACTGGAGTTTAGCGATTACGACGTGCGCAACGGGATTCATCCCACGCCCGGCAAGATCCTGTATACCTCGACGCACGACACGTCGACGCTTGCCGGCTGGTGCACGCGCTCCTTTGCGGGCGGCGACGAGCCGAGCGGCGTTGAGTGCGCAGCCAAGCTGATGGGCGATGCGCTGGCAAGCGACGCTCCCCTCGTGATGATGCCGCTGCAGGACGTTCTGGGGCTGGGCGACGATGCGCGCATGAACGTGCCGGGTGTCGCCACGGGCAACTGGACTTGGCAGGCCGATGAAGCCGACGTTGCGGCCGCTGAGGGCAAAACTGCACAGCTCCTGCGCAACACCCATAGATTCTGGGGCGAAGCGTGATAAAACCCCCGATATAGGGTACAGTTACAGCTGTTTGAATTTATGCGGGCAGAGCGATCTGCCCGCTTTGTGCTGAAAAGGAAGTATTATGGCGCGCTACGATTACAAGTGCACGAGCTGCGGCAACGTGTTTGAGGTTGAGCACCCCATGTCCGAGACCCCCGAGGTCGTGTGCCCAAGCTGCGGCGCTCCGGCCGCCAAGACGTTCTCGGCCAGTGGCATCAAGTTTGAGGGCAGCGGCTTCTACAACACCGACCAGCGAAGCGGCGGCTCCAGCACTAGCGCCACCAGCGGCTGCTGTGCCAACTGCCCACACAACCACTAGCGACAAACGGTCCCGCTACCCAGATTTCCTTATGAGTTGCGGTGAAATAGTTCCTGAATCAGGCCATCCAACGGCCAAACAGGAACTATTTCAACGCAACTTTTCTATAGATTGGATTTCGGGCTGATGCTAAGTTTGTAACATTTCAAAACTCTACCGGATTACGGGGCTGAATTGACAACCTCTATCCATTCCAGTAATTTGCAAATTTCAACAAGCCATCTACCTGCGGTTTTATTTAGGTCATTTTTGCTGTGGTCGGGCATCACCAATCTAGCCCCGTAATCCGCCCCACTTTTGATAACAGCAAGTATGAAACGGGGCTATTTTTACCACTCTTTACCTCTATTGCGATCTCCGCTCGCAGGACCACCTGAGTTGCGGTGAAATAAGGACTGTTTGGAGGGTAGATGCCGCTATTCAATCCCTAATTCACAGCAACTTAGTAGCTACTGGCGGACCAGGCGGGCGCAGAAGTGGCCGTCGTAGGAGTCCGAATTAACGGGCACACTTTGGAAGAGGCCTCGAACGTTTTGGCGCAGGGTGACGAGGCTCTTGGCGTGGTCGTATTCGGGCAACTGCAGGATCTGCGCTTCGGAGAGCGGCGCCAAGGTAAAGCCCTCGCCCTCGGGAGAAGCCAGAAAGACATCCACGACCTGCGTATTCTCTTCGTCAAAGACCGAGCAGGTGGCGTAGATAAGCTCACCGCCGGCAGCCACGCGCGCGGCTGCTTCCTTAAGCATCGTCAACTGCAGCTTGGGCAGCTCGGTCGTCACATCGTTCTCGCTCAGACGCCACGGAATCTCGGGATGACGGCGCATAGTACCGGTGCCAGAGCACGGCGCATCGATAAACACCGTGTCGAACAGGGCAGGCTCACCGAGCATGGCATCAAAGGACGTAAGCACTTCATCGAGCTCGCACGCATCGCCCGAAACCGTACGAACGCCCGAGATACCCGCCTTATGCAGGCGCGCGAGATTCTGATCGCACTTGCGATCATGCAGGTCGAGCGCGGTATGCTGGCGCTCGTAGCCGGCACGCTTGGCCTGGCACATCATCACATAGGTCTTCGTGCCACGACCGGCGCCGATCTCCAGACAACGCCCGGGACGAGTCGCCGCGGTCGCGATAAGCTGAGCATTCAGGTCCGAAGCCACGGCCGCAGCACGCTCAAACACGCCCGATGCAACGGTAACCTGAGCATCGACCGGAGCATGGCAGCCGGGAAAAACAGGTGCCACGAGCTGCGAGATATACGGATCCGGCTTGGTCGCAAAGGCGTTCTCATGCAGGGCAAGCGGCGCGGGCGCCAAATTGCCAGCAAAGTTGAGCGCGCCCTCGGGCGTATCGAACGAGGCCATAATGCGAGCGCACAGCCAACGCGGCAGACCCATCAGACGCGACAGGCGAACCAGGCGGCGCTCGGACTCATCCACGTCAGACGCCGTGGCAAAATCCTCAACGTTGTCCGCAACCTTGTGCAGCACCGCGTTAGCCAGGCCCGCGGCAGACTTAGCACCGCTGCGCACCAGCTCAACACCCTGGCTCACGGCAACGCGGCCCGGAGTATGCAGGTAGAGCATCTCGAAGGCCGAGATACGAAGCGCCATGCGCACGCGCGGCGCGACCTTTTTGGGCTTATCGAGAAACTGGTCGAGAAGCTCGTCCAAAATGCCCTGCGTGGCGGCAACACCGAGCGCTAAACGCGCTGCAAACGCGGAATCGCGCTGGTCAATGGCCTTGGCAGAAGCACGGGAGGACAGCACGTCGCGTGCATACATGCCGCGGCGATCGGCCTCCATCAACACATCGAGCGCAAGCTTGCGTGCGGGAGACAACTTGCTCATGACAAAACACCCCACGTAAGGTCGGCATCCTGCAGGCCGGCAGCCCAAGCAGAAGCAGCCATAGCACGCTTGCCATCGGGCTTAACCTCGAGCAGTTCGACCGCGCCATCGGAAAGGCCAAGGTAAACGCGCTTAGCCTGAACAAGCACCTGGCCCTCGGCGAGCGATACATCAGCCAGCGCGGCATCGAGCACACGCACCGTTTTGCCGGCAATCACGCAACGAGCGGGCGCGGTATCGGACGAAGCCAGCACATGACGCACACAATCGAGCGCCGCCATCTGCGGGTCCAGACGCATCTCCTGTTTTGAAATCTTCGCAGCATGGGTAACGAGCGACTCATCCTGCTCAGTCCAAACGGCAGTGCCGTCGGCAAGCGAAGGAAGCGTATCGGCCAGCAACTTGCCACCCAGCTCGCCAAGCTCCATCGTAAGCGCCTCGGCATGCTTACCGGCAACCGAAGTGGAAGCCTGGGCACAATAAGCACCCGTATCCACACCATGCCCAATACGCATAATGGAAACGCCAGCAGCCTCATCACCAGCAAGAATGGCACGCTGAATAGGAGCCGCGCCACGCCAACGAGGCAGCAAGGACGCATGAACATTCACAATACCAAGCGGCGCCATATGCAGCACCTCATCAGGCAAAATGCATCCATAGGCAGCCACACAGAAAATATCCGCCTGCGCAGCCTGAAGCGCCTCAACAACCTCAGGCGTCATACGATTAGCCTCAATAACCGGCAGCCCCAGCTCCAGCGCCTTGGCCTTAACAGGAGAAGGCTCAAGCTTCTTACCACGCCCACGAACAGCATCAGGACGAGTAACAACAAGCGCAATCTCATTCCCAGCCTCAACAAGCGAAGTCAACGAAGGCACCGCAAAATCCGGCGTACCCATAAACACAATACGCATAACCAATGTCTCCTCAAAACCAGAGCCAAGACGGCTACAAACAACAGCGGAAAGCCAGTCCCCAGCCCATCCGCAAAAACAGTTCAACAAGAACAAATATACCCAAAACCAAAGAAAGAGCCGCAATAAAAGCAGCTCTCTCAACAAAGGCATTATCAGCGAAGACGCCCTTCCCTGGCCCAGCGGCACCCGGGAGAGACGAGCACGCAAACGCAGTCCCCTTCCGCCGCAGGGCTTAGGTTATTGCTCCACGCGCAGTTCCGCACGTGCCGAAGAGCACTTAATGTGCTCTTCGTGCGAGCAGGACTGTTTGAGCATGGAGCAAAACCTAAGCCCTGCGGCGGAAGGGGACGGACGACTCTATTCAGTCTCGCCCGGTCGAGCGCCGCGGGCCAGGGCGTCCTGGTACTCCTTGACTGCCTTGATACGCTGCATCGGCTTGAGTCGCTCGAACATGGTGTTGCCATGCAGGTGATCGATCTCGTGCTGCAGGCACACGCAGAACAGGTCACCCGTGGCCTCATAGCGAATCAGGTTGGCATCCAGGTCATACGCCTCGACGACAACGTGATCCGGACGCTCGATCTCGCAGCTAATGCCGGGAATGGACAGGCAGCCCTCGCTAAACGGCACCAGGTTGTCGCTCTGCTCAACAATCACGGGATTGATAAGCACGTACGGGTCGTAGTCGTTCTTGTCGCTATAGTCGCAGTCGATGGTCACGAGCTGAATGAGCTCGCCGATCTGCGGGGCGGCCAGGCCGCAACCGCCGTTGTCGAACATCATCTTCTTCATCTTCTCGGCAAGCGCCTCGATCGCCGGGGTGATCTCCTCGATGACGGCGCACTCCTGGCGCAGACGAGGGTCGGGCGACAGTACGATTCCGTTGGCTTCCATGGCCATCCTTTCGGGTTGTTACATCAAATCATAGGCGTCGACGTCAACGCTCACGCTCACGCCGCGCACGGAACCCACCTCTTTGAGGCAGGCGTCGATATCATCAGAGACATGGTACCCTACCGGCGACTTTACAAGCAGATGGAAACGGTAACGGTCCTTGGCTCTCTCGATTACACACGAAGCCGGGCCCAGCACCTGGGGCACGGCGCTCCCCGCCCGCAAAAAGTCGGGCGCGGCGGCATGCCAGCGACGCTTGAGGAGCTTCGCGATGCGGCCGATGTAGTCCTGCGCATCGTCTCGATTCGACGACCACACCAGGATGTTGACCAGGCGCACAAACGGCGGATACAGGGCATCGCGACGCTGATCAAGGTCGTAGTCGGTAAAGATCGAGCGGTCGTGCTCGGCGACGGCGCGAATGACCGGGTCCTCGGGCAAATAGGTCTGGATGATGACCTCGCCGGGGCGATCGCCGCGGCCGGCGCGGCCTGCGACTTGCTCCAGCAGATCGTAGGCGCGCTCCCCTGCGCGGAAATCGGGCAGCTTGAGGGCAAAGTCGGCATTGACCACGCCCACAAGCGTGACCTCGGGAAAGTCTAGGCCCTTGGCGATCATCTGCGTGCCCAGCAGCACCGCGCAATCGGCGGCGTCGAACTGCTCGAGCAGCTTTTTGTGCGCGTCCTTGCCGCGCGTGGAATCGGCATCCATGCGAATGATGGCGACGTCGTCGGGCAGCATTTGGTGCAGCGCGTCCTCAATCTGCTGCGTGCCCAGGCCCATTTTTGCCAGGTAGCGGCTGCCGCACTTGGGACAGCGGCTCGTGGGCGCCGGATAGGGCTGGACGCGCCAGGAAGATCCGCAGGTGTGGCACTGCAGCGCGTGCGTGCGCTCGTGGTACGTGAGCGCGGTGGAGCAGTGGTTGCAGGTGGGCACGCAGCCGCACTCGCGGCACATGAGGAACGGCGCAAAGCCGCGACGGTTATGAAGTAGCACGGCCTTTTCGCGGCGCTCAACGACACGCTCCAAGCCTTCCATCAGCGGTTTTGAGAACATGGAGCGGCTGCCGTGTGCGAACTCACGGCGTAGGTCGGCGATGCGGACCGTGGGCAGCACCGCATGCCCAGGGCGCTCGGGCATCTCGACGCGCGTCCAGCTGGCACCGTTGTATGTGCCGCGGCGGCAGCGGTCGAGGGCCTCGGCAGAGGGCGTGGCCGACCCCAGCACAAGCGGAAAACGATAGCGGCGCGCCATCTCGGCCGCCACCTCGCGCGCATGGTAACGCGGGCTGGAACCCTGCTTGTAGCTGGTCTCATGCTCCTCGTCGATGATGATGAGGCCTAGGTCGCTGAGCGGGCAAAAGAGTGCCGAACGGGCACCCACGACCACGCGGGCCGAACCGCTGGCGACCATGTCCCACTGGTCCAAACGCTCGCCGGCCGAGAGGCGCGAGTGGAAGACCGCGACCGTCTCGCCAAAGCGTGAACGAAAGCGGCCGACGGTCTGGGCCGTCAGCGAGATCTCGGGGACGAGCACGCAGGCCGAACGGCCAGCAGCCAGCACGCGCTCAATCGCCGAGAGGTAGACCTCGGTTTTGCCAGAACCGGTGACGCCATCCACGAGCACCACATCACCGTGGGCGTCCAGGCGGGCACGCTCAATCTGCGCGAGCGCCTGCTGCTGCCCGTTGGTGAGTGCCACCGGGGCCTTGCCGCTCGCCGAGGACAGCGTGGTCTGCTCGCTGCAGCCACGCCAGGCGCGGCGCTCCTCCACGACCACGACGCCGCGTTTTTCGAGCGCCCTAATGGTGGCAGACATGCTGTTGTAGAGCAGGTTGAGGTCGCGCGTCGTGACCGGGCCGCATTGGAGCGCCTCAATGAGCTGGCGCTGGCGAACCGCGGTCTTAGGCGGCGTGTAGTCGAAGCCCTCGGGCGTGAGCATGACCCAACGGTTTTGGATGGGCTTGACGGCGGGTCGCTCAACCGTCCACACACCGTCATCACTCTTGACCACGCGTGGGCTTCCGCCCGGCGGCAGGAACAGACGCAGGCACTCGGAAAGCGTCGCGACGTACTCGCGGCTCATCCAACGTGCGATACGGGCAGCCTCGGCGGTAAAAAGTGGCTTGCTGAGGATGGCCTCGATAGGCTTAATGCGCGCGGGGTCGAGTGCGTTGTTGCCTTGCAGGTTGGCCAGCTCGGGCGCAATGTCGACGATGTAGCCCGCGGCCGCGCGGTTGCCAAAGTGGACCAGAACGGTAGAGCCGATCTGGGACTCGTTGGCAAGGGACTGAGGAATGCCGTAGGCAAACGGCTCGGACAGCGCGCGCGTTGGGATGTCCAGGACCACGCTCGCATAGGCGACGACGGGCTCGGGCGCAGGCTTGAGCTTGGTTGGAGCGACAGGAGCCGAGGACTCCAGAGCTTTCTCCGGTTCCGGCGAACCAAACAGCGAAAGTTGCTCGGCCATGGTCCCTATGCCTCCCATCCCATACGTCTACAGAAACAAGAGCCCCGCTCGGGATGAACGGGGCTCGGATACATGCGTTTGCGCAGCTACTACAGCGCCATCGTGCGGGCGCGGTCGATGCGCGCCAGACAGTCGTCGCGGCCGACGAGTGCCATGGTCTCACCCAGCGGAGGGCTCACCATGTTGCCGCAGACGGCGACGCGCACGGCCTGGAAGACCACGCGCTTCTTGAGGTCCATCTGCTCGGGCAGCGGCTCAAGCGCGGCGTCGATGTTGGCAGCCGTCCACTCGTCCACGCCCTCGAGCGCAGACTTGGCGGCGTCCAGAATGGCGCCCATGCCCTCCTTGGCCAGGCCCTTGTTGACGGACTTCTCGTCATACTCGAGCGTCTCGGCCGTAGCGAAGATGGGAGCGGCGACGGTCACGGCGTCGGCCGGCATCTTGGTGCGCGGCTTGACGATGGCGGCAAGCGCGTCGATCCAGTCCTCGCCGTACTCGACATTGCCCTCGATCAAACCCGCCTCGTGCAGCTCGGGGATCATGACCTCGTCGGCAAACTGGGCATCGGACATACCGTTGATGTACTCGGCATTGACCCAGTCGAGCTTCTTGGGGTCGAAGGTCGCCGGGTTCTTGGAGATGCGGTCGAGCGAGAACTTGCTGGCCAGGACGTCGCGCGGGATGATCGTGGTCTCGCCATCGAGCGACCAGCCGAGCAGCGCCAGGTAGTTGACGAAGGCGTCGGACAGGTAGCCGGCGTCGCGGTACTCCTCCACCGAGGTGGCGCCGTGGCGCTTGGAGAGCTTCTTGCCGTCGGCGCCCAGGATCATGGAGATGTGGGCGAACGTGGGCACGGGCGCGCCGAGGGCCTCGTAGACCATGACCTGGCGCGGGGTGTTGGACAGGTGGTCGTCGCCACGGATGACGTGGGTGATCTTCATCATAGCGTCGTCGACGACGGTCGCGAAGTTGTACGTGGGCGTGCCGTCGGAGCGGAAGATGACAAAGTCGTCGAGCTCCTTGGCGTCGAAGGTCACCTCGCCGTGAACGGCGTCGTGGATGACGACGTCGCCGCGGTCCTCGGGCACCTTGATGCGCAGGACGTAGGGCTCGCCGGCCTCGATGCGGCGGCGTGCCTCCTCGGGATCAAGATCGCGACAGCGGCGCTGATAGCCCTGGAACGGGTCCTTGCGCTCCTGGGCGGCCTTGCGGTCGGCGTCGAGCTGCTCCTTGGTGCAGAAGCACGGATAGGCCTTGCCCTCGTCCCAGAGCTTCTGTGCAGCCTGCTTGTACAGGTCCAGGCGCTCGGTCTGGGCGTAGGGGCCAAAGTCGCCGCCCACCTCGGGACCCTCGTCCCAGTCCAGGCCCAGCCAACGCATGGCGCGCAGGATGATCTGCGTGTTCTCGTCAGTGGAGCGGGTGGGGTCGGTGTCGTCGATGCGCAGGATGAACGTGCCGCCGTTTGCGCGGGCGAAAGCCCAGTTATAGATAGCGGTGCGGGCGCCGCCGATGTGCAGCTTGCCCGTGGGTGAGGGTGCAAAGCGGACGCGAACGTCTGATGCCATGGAAATCTCCTCGATTGCAGGATGGATGTCTAACCGCATCAGTATAAAGCAACAAAGCAACCTCCGCACAAAGGGCACCGACCTACTCATTGGGGACAGACTTAAATGAGTAGTCTTTGGGCAACCTGTCGGCACTTAGGCAAGGCTGGTCATTTAAGTCTGCCCCCAATGAGTAGGTGCGGAAAGGGTGTGAATGTTTGATTTGCGCGCTATGATGTGCCCTTGCATAGAGAGCCCGGCGGAATGGTAACGGTCGCCGGGACACGTTTTTTGAAAGGACAATCATGTCAGAAGAACTTCGTTCCATCCCGCCCCAACACGGGTCCTTTGTATTTACGTCGGAGTCGGTGACCGAAGGTCATCCCGATAAGATTGCTGACCAGATCAGCGACGCCGTACTCGACGCAATCCTCGCCAAAGAAATAGAGCTGCAAGAGCAGGGCTATATTGCACCCAATGGCGTGCCAGCCAACGTTGAGAACGTCCGCTGCGCCTGCGAGACCCTCGTGACCACCGGCACCGTCATCGTTGCCGGCGAGATCCGCACCCAGGCCTACGTCGACGTGCAGGAGATTGCCCGTGGCGTTATCCGCCGCATTGGCTACAACCGCGCCAAGTTCGGTTTTGACTGCGATACCTGCGGCGTTATGAGCCTCATCCACGAGCAGTCGCCCGATATCGCCCAGGGCGTCGACGAGTCCTTCGAGACCCAGACCGGCGCCACCACCGACCCGATCGACCTGATCGGCGCCGGCGACCAGGGCATGATGTTCGGCTACGCCTCCAACGAGACCAAGACTCTCATGCCCATGCCGCACTACCTGGCAAGCCGCTTGGCCGAGCGCCTGGCCGCCGTTCGCCACGACGGCACCCTGCCCTACCTGCGCCCCGACGGCAAGACCCAGGTCACCGTGCGCTACGAGGACGGCAAGCCCGTCGAGGTCACGACCATCGTCATCTCCACACAGCACGCCGCCGAGATCGAGGACATGGGCAAGATCAAGGCCGACCTCATCGAACACGTCATCACCCCGGTCATGGCTGCCGAGGGCATGCCGTGGGACAACGCCGACATCTACGTGAACCCCACCGGTCGCTTTGTCGTGGGCGGCCCCATGGGCGACACGGGTCTGACCGGCCGCAAGATCATCGTCGACACCTACGGCGGTTACGGCCGTCACGGCGGCGGCGCTTTTAGCGGCAAGGACTGCACCAAGGTCGACCGCTCGGCCGCATACGCCGCACGCTGGGTCGCCAAAAACGTGGTCGCCGCCGGCCTGGCCGACCGCTGCGAAGTCGAGCTCGCCTACGCCATCGGCGTTTCCAAGCCGCTGTCGATCATGGTCGATACGTTCGGCACCGCCAAGGTCGCCGAGGACAAGATCGTCGAGGCCGTCGAGAAGACCTTCGACCTGCGCCCGGGCGCGATCATCCGCGACCTGGACCTGCGTCGTCCGATCTACGAGAAGACAGCAGCCTACGGCCACTTCGGCCGAGAAGACGCCGACTTCACCTGGGAAAACACCGACCGAGTCGAAGAACTCAAAGCAGCCTGCGGTCTCTAATTAAGAACCATTAAGGTCGCAACAACACACACGCTTTCAAAAAGAAGTACCGCCCCCAAGCGGTACTTCTTTTTTATCAGCCGGTGGCGAAGATGTTTCAATATGAAACCGTACAGCGTCTCCAGCTAATGAATTTTGCCACCTGGCTGCGCCAACCATGTATCCTAAGTTCCGAGGGCTTTGGTATTTGGTCGATCGCGAGTTCCGCACGAGCCGGAGAGCACTTAATGTGCTCTCCGTGCGAGCAGGACTGTCCGAGCAGGCGACCAAATACCAAAGCCCTCGGAACGGCGGGACAGAATATGCCCCGCCCCTCGGGACGACGAGACAAGGCAAAGGAGCAGCCATGGCAGGCAAGCCGCAAACACTAGCTACGACCTCGGCATTCGAGATCTTGGGCCCCGTCATGGTCGGCCCCAGCTCATCGCACACCGCCGGCGCCCTGCGGTGCGCACAGGTGGCCGCCAGCCTGCTCGAGGGCCGCATTACCAAGGTTACCTTTGGCCTGTGGAACTCCTTCGCCCACACCTACCGCGGCCACGGCACCGACCGCGCGCTCGTCGCGGGCATCCTGGGCCTCGACACCGACGACGAGAACATCAAGCAGGCCTTCGACCTCGCACGCGAGCAGGGCCTCGACTATCACTTTGACATTAAGGGCGACGACGCCTCCATCCACCCCAACACCGTCGATATCGACATGGTCGACGACACGGGCGCTACGGCACAGGTCCGCGGCGAGAGCCTGGGCGGCGGCAAGATGCGCATCAGCCGCATCAACGGCGTCGGCGTCGACATCTCGGGCATGTATTCCACGCTCTTTGTGGCCCACAAGGACGTCCCCGGCGTGCTCGCCGCGCTCACGAATCTGCTCGCCTACGCACACGTGAACATCGCCTTCTGCCGCACCTACCGCACCGAGGTGGGCGGCCAGGCATACTCCGTCTTTGAGACCGACGGCACGCCCGACGACACCGTAATCCCCATGCTGCGTAAACTCGACAACGTCGACTACGCCACCTTTATTGAACTCCCCGGTTCGGCCTCGTCGCTATCCCCCGGCGTCTCGGCCAAGGAGGTCTTCGACGACGGCGAACAGCTGCTCGACGCCTGCGAGGAACTGGGACTCAACATCGGCGCCGTCATGGCAGTGCGCGAGGCGCGCCTCACCGGCGAGGAGCACGCCGTCGCCACCATGCGTCGCGTGCTCGACGTCATGCGCGAGGAGACCGCGGCTCCCATCTCCAATCCGCAGCGCTCGCTCGGCGGGCTCATCGGCGGCGAGGCGAAGCTCGTCGATGCCACCGGCCGCAACGACCTGAGCTCCAGTTTAATGGGCGCCGTCCAGACCGATGCCGTGGCCCGCGCCATGGCCGTGCTCGAGCGCTCTGCCACCATGGGCGTGATCGTCGCAGCCCCCACGGCAGGCTCCGCGGGCGTCGTGCCCGGCTGCGTGCTGGCGCTGGCCGAGCACCTGCAGCTCGATGACGAGCAGGTCATGGACGCCCTCTACTGTGCTGCCGCCATCGGCCTCAACCTCACCACGAGCGCTTGCGTCGCCGGCGCCGAGGGCGGCTGCCAGGCCGAGGTGGGAAGTGCCGCCGCCATGGCCGCCGCCGCGCTGGTGCAGATGCTCGGCGGCACCCCCGAGCAGGCACTCGACGCCAGTTCCATCGCGCTGAGCAATCTGCTAGGCCTCGTTTGCGATCCCGTGGGCGGACTGGTCGAGGTGCCGTGCCAAAACCGCAATGCCATCGGCGTGGCCGCGGCCTTCAGCTCGGCCCAGCTCGCGCTCGCCGGCATTAGGAGCCTGGTGCCGTTTGACCAGATGGCGCATGTGATGCTCTCGGTGGGCCACGCCCTGCCGGCAACCCTGCGCGAGACGGCCAAGGGCGGCATCGCTCAAGCCCCCGCCGCGCTTTCTGCCTGCGCCAAATGCGGCATATGCGGATAGGCAGACTTCTCCAAACTGATACTGTTTCCGCACCACAAACAACAGGCTAATCGCTATAATGCAAGCCCAGTTAAAACACGATGAGCCGCAAGGCGAAACTCGAAGGAAATATAAACGATGTCGCAAATCGATCGCAGCAGCATGATTCCCGATCCGCAACAGCCCAGTAGGCATACTGGCGGCGTCCAATCGCCGCGCCCCATCGCGCCGGCTCACAGCCAACAACACGGCCCGGCCAATGCCTCTCAGCGCCCGAATCAGCGTCAATACCAGCCGCATCAACAATATCAGCAGCGCCCCGCACAGGGTGCCGCCCCCAAGCAGGGCCCTTCGCACGCTCGCGCGGCAAACAATCGCGGCCCCGTGGACAAGCGCACCAACAAAAGCAGCAAGTCGGGCGGAAAAACGGCCCTCTTTGTCGTACTCGGCCTCGTCGCGATCGTCTACATCGTAGGCGTCGTGGCGTTCTCGCAGATCGCATACCCCAACACTACCATCGCCGGCGTCGATATCTCGCTCTCTAACGCATCTTCGGCAGCCACCAAGGTCAACTCGGCATGGAAGCACTACAAGCTCACCGTGTCGGGCGATGACTTTAGCTGGACCTACCAGCCCGAGTCCGACGAGCCCATCGTCGATGGCGAAGAAGCCGCCCACGAGATTATCAGCAACAACGAGCCGCTGCTGTGGCCATCGCGCCTCATCGCGTCGCTCGGCGGCAAAACCGTTAGCGCCACCAAGAACGGCTCGGTCGACTTGGACCAGGACGTCGACCTGCCCATGCTCTCCGATGCCTTTGACCAAAAGCAGTTTGAGGAGGGCCTGGGCAGCGCCATCGATGAGTTCAATGAGGGCCGCTCGGGCACCTTCGAGGCCGCCAGCTCCTATGACGAGAAGGCCGGCAAGTTCACCGTTGATAAGGCCCGTTCCAACGAGAAGATCAACCGCGAGCATGTCATCAAATATGCCGAGATCGAGCTCGCGTCGCTCGCCGAGAACGTCGATATCACCAAGATCGGCAACGACGCTTACGAACCGCTCAACGGCACCCTCACCAACGACCAGATTCAGGCTGCATGCGATGCCGCCAACAACTTCTTGGGCGTCAACGTGACTCTTAAGCTCAACGGCAATGATGCCGGCAAGGTGGACGGCAGCTCGGTGCTGCAGTGGATCAGCTTTGCCGATCCGGCCAACCCCACGCTCGATACGTCACAGATCGGCAGCTGGGCCGCCGAGCTCGCTAACGGCTTTAACACCGTGGGATCCACCCGCTGGTGGACACGCGCCGACGGCAAGGAGTGCGCGGTCGAGGGCGGCGACTTTGGCTGGTCCATCGACAGCGACACGCTCGCCAAGCAGGTCGAGGATGCTATCAACAACAAGCAGACCGGTGATATCGAGATTTCGTACTCCAAGAAGGCCGACACGTTTACCGCCAAGGGCGAGCCCGATTGGAAGGCCTATATCGACGTCGACCTGTCCGAGCAGCACGCGCGCTACTACGACGAGAACGGCAATATCGTGTGGGAGGCCAACTTTATTTCCGGCAAACCGGGCGAAGACGCCACCCCGGAGGGCGTGTGGCAGATCAACAGCAACGACGGCGCAAGCAAGCTCATCGGTGCCAAAGACCCCGCGACCGGTAAGCCCAAATACGAGAGCCCGGTCAGCTATTGGATGCCGTTCGAGGGCAATATGATCGGTTTCCACGACGCCACCTGGCAAAACGACAAGAGCTTCGACAATGCCGAGTCCTATAAGTGGTGTGGAAGCCACGGCTGCATCAACCTGCGCCTGGCCGATGCCAAGGCGCTCCACGACTGCATCAGCGTGGGCCTGTGCGTGGTCGTGCACTCGTAGGAAAACACGCCTTCGCACAACGGGGAACTGACGCTCAAATATAACAGTTCCGAAAGATACCGCCATATGCGCCCGCCCCTCGCGACGGGCGCATATACTTATCGAGGAACTTTCTATAAAGGAGACGCCATGTCGAATGTCCCCAACATCACCCCGGGACCGGATGATGCCGAGCGAGCGCCCGAGGGTGCCACCGAAACGCTTCCCCTCATAACAAACGTGCACGCAACACAGCAAAACGGCAGCACAAGTGATACAACCGAGATTTCTGACGAAGAGGCCTACGCCAAGCTCAAGGCGAAGCGTGCCGAGCGTCGGCGCAAAAAGCTCATCCGGCGCGGCATTGCGGCAGGAGTCGTGGCCGCCATTGTGCTCATCGCCGTTGTCGTGACCTTAGTCATCAACGCACGGCCCGCAGGCACCACCGGGCCGGTGACCGACATGGTCACCGAGGGCACGTTTACGACCACCGTCGAGGCAAAAGGCCAGCT
Source organism: uncultured Collinsella sp. (assembly GCA_934617135.1). Classification (GTDB taxonomy): domain Bacteria; phylum Actinomycetota; class Coriobacteriia; order Coriobacteriales; family Coriobacteriaceae; genus Collinsella. The sequence continues at coordinate 28,868 of CAKTUC010000009.1, forward strand.
CAAGCCTATCTCGGCTTCGGTGGTCTCCCCTTCTGTCGACGGCACGGTGGCATCAATCAACGTGCAAACCGGCCAGTCCGTCAACGAGGGCGACGTGCTCATGACCATTAAAAATGACGAGCTCGACCGCAACGTTGCCGAGGCGCAGCGCGCGGTGGCCGCCGCCCAGGAAGACCTCGCCAACGCACAGAAGGCGATAGCTGCCGCCCAAGCCACTCCAGCGACGGACGCAGATGCGGCAGGCGCGGGTGGCGCCAGTGGCACCGTCGACACAAGCGCCGTCTCGAGCGCCCAGCGCAACCTGGCCTCGGCCCAGGCGACCCTAGACCAGGCCAATGCGAAGGCCGCCGAGCGCACGGTGACCGCGCCCAGCTCGGGCAGCATCGTCGAGCTCAACGCCAAAGTCGGCGCCACGGTGACGGGCGGCATGATTATGGGCGAAGGCGATACGAGCGGCGGCAAGCAGTGCATGCAGATAGCCGACCTGTCCAAGATGAAGGTCACCGTGCAGGTGGGCGAAAAGGATATCGCCAAGATCGCCGTGGGCCAGAGCGCCAATGTTACCTATCCCGCGTTTCCCGATATCGTGAGCCAGGGAACGGTCACGGCCATCGCTTCGGTCGCGAACTCCGATTCCACCTACGGCGGTGGTGGCAGCGTGACCTTTAACGTCGACATCCTCATCGAGGCGCCCGATGCGCGCCTGAAGCCAGGTATGACGGCCGAGGTCTCAGTGGTAACCGAGCAGCTCGACGACGTGGTGATGGTGCCCACGATGGCCCTCATAACCGAAGACGGCGAGCACTACTACGTCAACGTGGCGACCGACGACGAGGGCAAGGAAACACGCCGTGTGAACGTGACCGTGGTGACGCAAAACGATGACGAGGCCGTGGTTGGCAAGACGCAGGTCAAGCGCGACGACCAGGGCAACGAGATCAACCCGGACGTGCCTACAACCAAGCTGCGCGATGGCGACACCCTCGTTATGGACACCGGCGCGGGCATGACGGCCGACGGCGGCGACTCCGGCATCATGTCTGCCGACGAGGGCCTGTAATGCGCCCCGTCATCGACATCCGTAACGTGCACCGCATCTTTGAGAGCGAGGCCGGCTGCGCCCATATCCTGCACAACGTGAGCCTGGCGGTAAATCCCGGCGAGTTCGTGGCCATCACCGGCCCCTCGGGCTCCGGCAAGTCGACGCTCATGAACATCCTGGGCTGCCTGGACAAGCCGACGGCAGGCGACTATTACCTCCAGGGCCTCAACGTGGCGGAGCTAGACGATGACGAGCTCACCGAAGTCCGCGCGCTGAGCATTGGCTTTGTCTTTCAGAGCTTTAACCTGCTACCGCGCCTTTCGGTCATCGAAAACGTCATGCTGCCGCTGTCGTACACCAACGTGCCGCGGGCTCAGCGTGAGATGCGCGCCGTCCATGCGCTGCAAGCCGTCACGCTGCCGGTCGACCACTGGGACCATCGCATATCAGAGCTCTCGGGCGGTCAGATGCAGCGGGTTGCCATCGCACGCGCCCTCGTCAACGACCCGCCCATCATCCTGGCCGACGAACCCACGGGAAACCTGGACTCCACCACCGGAGCGCTCGTGATGGAGACCTTCCACAAGCTCCAGGAACGCGGCAAGACCATCGTGCTTATCACGCATGATCCCGGCATCGCCGCCGAGGCCGACCGCGCCGTGACCATTCGCGACGGGCGGATCCACGACGGAGCATATATCGCGCACGCGCCGCAGACCCTGCGTGACGCCGTTGATAACCTGCCCATGATTTCCACATCCGCCAATTCGACGAAAGGAGTGAAGGCATGAGCACACGCGACCTTATCCAAGAAGCCCTTCACTCCCTCGAGGCCAACAAGGGGCGCAGCCTACTCACCATCCTGGGCATCGTCATCGGCATCGCCTCCGTCATTGCCATGACCTCGCTTATCGGCGGTATCCAAAACAGCCTGGTCAGCAGCCTGGGCCTCAACGCCGCGCGTATGGTGCAGATTTATTCCTCGCAGGAGCTCACCGAGTCGGACGTCGAGAAACTCCGCAAGATGATGCCGCAGATTGAGCAGATCGGCATCGTGGACAGCGCCTATACCGAGTACAAGGCCGGTGACAAAAGCTATACCGTCATGGCGCAGGGCGTCGACAGCGACATGCTCGACGCGGTGGGCGCCAGCAAGCTCGTCGCGGGGCGCACCTATACCCAGGCCGAGTCCCAATCGGGCGCACGCGTGGCGCTCATCAGCCGCGGCGGCGCCGACCAGCTGTACGGCAACGAACAGGACGCGCTGGGCAAGACCATCAAGGTGTCCAACGGCGAGGTGCAAATTGTCGGTGTCATCGACGGCGGCAACGACTCCATGGGCTCCCTCACGCTGTATATGCCGCGCGAGACCATTGCCGGCCTCTTTGGTGACGAGAACCCCTCATTCCCCAGCGTGACGGCGCTCGCCGTCGAGGGCACGGACATGGACGAGCTGTGCAAGACGATTGAATCCAAGGTGCGCAGCATGAAGGGCATCGCGGACGACGAGGAATATGACAGCGTATCGGCGACCTCAATGAAAAGCGCCATCGACGCCCTCAATTCCTTTATGGGCGCGTTTTCGCTCATCATGGGCGCCGTTGCCAGCATTTCGCTGCTCGTGGGCGGTATCGGCATCATGAACATGATGCTCACCAACGTGACCGAGCGTATTCGCGAGATCGGCATTCGTCGAGCCCTAGGTGCCAGCCGTCGCGATATCACCGCGCAGTTTTTGGCCGAATCCTCGGCGCTCTGCATCACCGGCGGTCTGTTGGGTGTTTTGATTGGCTACCTGCTTGCCTGGGGCTTGGCAATCTTTGCCGCAGGCTCTGGCGTACTTGGCGAGCTCGGCGCCAGCGGAACCATTACGCCGAGCTTTTCGATCGCCACGGTGCTGCTGGCCTTTGCGGTCTCCGTCGGCATCGGCGTCATCTTCGGCTTCTACCCCGCCCGCCGAGCCGCAAAACTCGATCCCGTGGAGTGCCTGCGCTATCAGTAATGCAATCCCTCTGAGTTGCGGTGAAATAGGGAGTGTTTAAGCTGTTAAAAGGCCTATTCAGTCCTTATTTCACCGCAACTCATGGGGGGGATAAGGCACTAGTGCTATTCGAAACGAGATTCCAGGCTCGATAGTCCGCTCAACGTCAGATTGTTAGCGACCTCCGAGATGCGATCGATGGGCACCGAGCCATCGGAGAGCGCCCACGTGCGGTAAATGCCGATAATGCCCGAAAGCAAAAACGCCAGATAATAGTCGAACATCTCGTCCTTGAGGCCATGGGGCAGCAAGTCGCGCTCAGCAATCTCATGCTCGAGCGGCACGCGCAAACGCGTCATAAAATCGTCGAGCGGGATGTTTTCAATCAGCTGGCGATTGAGCACGAGGTTATTGCAAAGTGCCTCGTTGATGGTCTTAAAAAACGTTGCCGCCGCTCCGAGGGCACGCTCGTTGGGGTCGCTTCCCATAGTGGAAAGCGTCTTTTCGACAGAGTCGACGATCATCTCGACAACATCGGCAGCGATGGCATCGAGCAGGCCGTCGACCGTGCCAAAGTGAACGTAAAAGGTCTTGCGGTCGACATTTGCCTCACGCGCGATGGCACTCACGGTAATGTCGGCAAGCGGTTTATCCATCAACAGGCGCTCAAACGCAGAAAGGATGGCATTGCGGCTGCGAACGATACGGCGGTCGAGGCGCGGTTTGCTGGTGGCCATGGACGTGTCCCTTCGGAATGCAAGCATTCATCAACAGATGAGAGTTAATCTACGTAAGAGGATTATCCCCCATCCGGCACAAAAATGCCCGGCAACATGAAGAACGCACGACCAACTCTTACGCCTTAGGGAGCTTCTTTTTGTTCAAAGCAGCCGGGGACACACGGATGCCGTCGCCTGTCTGGCGCACATAGGCCTTATGCGCCGGTTTGGCGGCCCCAGAAGCCTTCTGAGCATGCTGATTGGGATCCACGGTAACCGCATTCACAGGATGGGGCTTTGCCGGCTTAGAGGAGGTCTGAGGCGTTCGTCCGAGCTTGCGCATCACGCGATCCCAGCGCGCATGGATACTCTCGTTGTGAGCGCTCTTAAGGCCCAGCAGGGGCGCGGCCAAAATCGTCGGCGCGATAAACGTAATGAGGCGCCACAGCAGATAACCGGCGGTCGACGCCGATCCAAAGAAATGACCCAGGAATAGCGCGAAGCCGCCCTCGGCACCGCCGGTGCCACCGGGCAGGGGAACAGCAGAGCTCAAGAGCTGAACAAAGGCGCTCGCGGCCATGACCGAGAAAAAGTCGACTTCGTGGTGGCCAAAGGCAAGCATCAAGAAATACGGCACGAGGTAGAAAAACGCGAGCTGTAACATGGTGATGACCACCGTGAGCAGCATGGACGAAAAGTGGCCGGCCGAAAGCTTGAACTTCTCGGAGAAGGAGTAGATTTCGCCGTCGACAAACGTGCGCCAGCCCTCGATCTTGGTGGCCGAGACGCCCATTCGCTCGAGCCAATTGATGATGCAGTGCGCGACGCGCGTGACGGTCTTGGGCATGAGCGCGACGGCAAAGATGCCAAGCAGAATGCAGCAGTGACCGCCAAAGCTAAAGACGCACAGCAGCGTCATGTCGCCATAGCGCTCGGCGAAAAACGGCATGCGGGCAAGCAGTAGAATGGCGCCCCAGGCAACGAGGCCAAACTGATACACGATAAATCGGGTGAACTGCGTGGCACCGGCCTCGCCGACGTTTTGGCCGGCTTTGGTCAGGCGGTAGATCTGGGCAGGTGTGGAGCCCATCATCATGGGCGTCAGGTTGCCAAAGAAGATACCGCTCGCCTCGACCGAGATCAGGTCGCGAATGCCGACGGGCGAATTGGGATCGAGCCAGACGGCGATCGCATAGGCGACGATGCCAAAGAACAGGTACAGGAACATGCAAAAGCATGCAGCAACGAGCCACGGCGCTTGGACGCTCGACATGGCAGCCCAGAACTGTCCCATCTGACCGGTCGCAATCAGATAAACGATATAGCCGACCAGCACGACGCCGATAAAAATGGCACCGCGACGTGCACCCTTGTTGTCATCGGCACCCGAGGCCTCAACCTCGACCTGGGGCTTAGATGTATGCTGAGAGGACTCCGTCATGAGGCTCCTTCTGACCGTCCAAATATCTTGCATATTGTACCCGCAAGGGCCACAAGCAGTACGTAAAGCTATGGGCCAAATGGGAATTGCAGATGGTTTGCTCGGAAATAAAAAACCCGGACTTCCGTGAGAAGTCCGGGTCTCAGATTCATGGTAGCCCGTACCAGATTCGAACTGGTGATCTCCGCCTTGAGAGGGCGGCGTCCTAAACCGCTAGACGAACGGGCCATAAGCCTCAGCAGAAAAGAAGTGGTAGCCCGTACCAGATTCGAACTGGTGATCTCCGCCTTGAGAGGGCGGCGTCCTAAACCGCTAGACGAACGGGCC
>CAKTUC010000010.1 GCA_934617135.1 uncultured Collinsella sp.
GCCAAGAAGCTCGACATGCTCGTGTGCGTCGGCGGCGAGCTGGCTCAGCTCATGGCCGATGCCGCACGTATGATGGGTATGGATGAGGACCGCATCCAGGTGTTCTCCGATTATCAGCAGGTGCTCGACCGCATGGGCGGCGCGCTTGAAAATCATGATGTTGTACTGGTCAAGGGTTCCCGTTTTGTTGAGCTCGACCGCTTTGTGGAAGGTGTGTGCTAGCCCATGTTCGGCAATCCCTCGTATCCTACGTATCAGGCCTTTTTGGGACTTGGCATCGCTGCCGCCATTGCGTTGCTGCTTATGCCGTGGTGGATCAAGCTGCTGAAGGTCGAGGGTATCGGCCAGCAGGTCCGAGCCGACGGCCCCAAGCGTCATTTGATTAAACAGGGTACGCCCACCATGGGCGGCGTCATCATCCTTGTCGCGATCTCGCTGACCTGCCTGCTGATGGGCAAGCTCACCACCGAGCTCGTGCTCGTGCTGCTTGCCACGCTGGCCACCGGCGTTCTGGGTCTCATCGACGACCTGACCTCCGTCACGCATGGTCGCTCGCTCGGCCTGACGCCTCACGCCAAGATGATCGGTCTGACCATCATCTGCGTCACTTTTACCGTGCTCGCCGTCAATTGGTGCGGCGTCGCCCCCGAGATTCGTTTTCCCGGCGGCCTGACGATTGACCTCGGTGTTCTTTCGACCACCATCTGCGGCCTTTCGTTCCCGTGGCTCTACATTGTATTTTGCTGGCTGATGATCGCTGGTCTTTCCAATGCCGTGAACCTGACCGATGGTCTGGATGGCCTTGCCGGCGGCACTTCCATGATCGCTATGCTCGCCATGGCCGCCATGGCGTTTTTGCACGGTGACGTGAACCTGTCCATCTTCTGCACGGCGTGCGCCGGTGCCTGCCTGGGCTTTTTGTGGTTCAACTGCTATCCGGCGAGCATCTTTATGGGCGACACCGGCTCGCTTGCCCTGGGCGCCGCGTTTGCCTGCACCTCTATCATTACCAACACCGAAGTCGTTTCCCTCATCATCGGCGGTCTGTTTATCGTCGAGACCCTGTCGGTCATGATCCAGGTTGTCTACTTCCACTTTACGCACAAGCGCGTCTTCCTTATGGCGCCCATTCATCATCATTTCGAAAAGAAGGGCTGGGCCGAGACCAAGGTCGTTATCCGTTTTTGGATTATCGCCGCGGCCTTTGGCGCCGTTGGCCTCGCCCTGTTCTTCCAGTTGGGATAGTGGTCTTTCATGCCTCTTGCTGATGTCTTTAGCCTGCTTATTTTGGGGCAGGGTAAATCCGGTCTCGATGTCGCCCGTTGGGCGTTGGCTCATCCCGAGCGTGTGAGCGCTACGACCGTGTATGGCGGCGGTGCCTCCGAGCCCAACGATGCTACGCGTGCACTCGAGGCGCAGGGCGCGTCGTTTGCCTACGGCACCGAGCAGGTCGAGGGTGCCTATGACGTGTGCGTGACATGTCCGGGTATCTCGGAGTTCTCGGCCTTCTTTAAGGCTGGGCGTGAGCATGCCGCCCAGATTATGGGTGAGCCCGAGTTTGCCTATCGCCTGTCTCCCCAAAATTGGATCGCTATCACGGGCACCAACGGCAAGACAACTACCACGTCGCTGACCGATTATCTGCTCAAGGCCGCCGGTGAAGCCAGCGTGGCCGTCGGCAATATCGGTGAGCCGCCGGTGAACGAGATCGACGGCCGCGCACACAATGAGTGGTTTGTGGCCGAGCTGTCGAGTTATCAGATTGCTACGACCGCCGAGCTTCATCCTCGCGTGGCGGTGCTACTTAACATCACGCCCGACCACCTGGGCTGGCACAAGAGCCACAAGAACTATGCGCTTGCCAAGATCAAGTTGTTCGAGAATATGGTCGACGACGACCTCGTGGTTATCGACGTCGAGGATGCCGGCATCCATGAGTTCGATGAGTACATTTACACGCCGGGACGTCGCATCTGCAAGGTAGCCTTTGACGAGCCCGAGGGTGCAGACGCCGCCTTTGTGCGCGACGGCAAGTTGGTCGTGCGCCTGAAGGGCATCGAGACTCCGCTTATCGCTACGTCCGAACTCAAGATCTCGGGCCATCACAATGTTATCAATGCTCTGTGTGCCGCCACGGCTGCTCTGGCCGTCGGTGCCGATCCCGAGGGCATTTGCCGCGGTTTGGCATCGTTCCAGCCGCTCGAACACCGCGTGGAACCCTGCGGCGAGATCGATGGCGTGCGCTACGTCAACGATTCCAAGGCAACGAACACGGATGCGGTCGAAAAGGCCCTGACGGCGTTTCCCGACGACGATGTGATTTTGCTGCTCGGCGGCCATGATAAGGGCACGCCGCTTGCGGACTTTGCCCGCGTCGTTATGGACAACGTGCGCTCGGTCGTTTGCTTTGGCGATGCGCGCGAGCGCTTTACCGCCGCTATGGACGAGGCGGATGTCGATGGTGACGTGGATATCGCCCAGGCCGATGATCTGCGCGATGCCGTTGACGTTGCCCGCTCGCTCTCGAGCCGCGGCGACGTGATCCTGCTTTCGCCCGCTTGCTCTTCGTTTGATGAGTTTTCGGGCTACGAGGAGCGCGGTCGCGTGTTTAAGGACTACGTGGCCCAGCTTGCCGCAGCAGCGAAATCGCAAACGGAATAGGGGTTGCCGGTGAGAGAGGAGAGCCCCCGAAGTGATATGAGGAGGCCCGACTCGGACCGTGCTTCCTCGCTGCGTAGCACGTCGCGTTCCGGACGCGGCGGGCAGACGTTCAGTGAGCGCTATATTGCCGGCGTCCCCGCCCGCATCATGCGCCCCCGTTTGATATTTATGGCCTGCCTGTTTAGCTTGGTTTGCTTCGGCTTGCTGATGGTGTACTCGGCATCTTCGGTCGAGGCGCTGCACGAGAATGGTTCGGCGACGTTTTTCCTGTTTCGACAGGCCGCGTTTGCCGGAGTTGGCGTGTTGGCTATGGTTTCCATCGTGCGCGTCTTGCCGGACCGTTGGTTTGGGGAAGACGTGCTCAGGATCTTCCTCATGGGCATGATAGGGCTACTGGTTCTGGTGTTCTTTATGGGTAGCGGCAGTCGTGGCGCCACGCGCTGGCTCAACATCGCCGGTATTCAGTTCCAGCCGTCTGAGTTTTTAAAGCCGTTCGCCATCGCGTATTCGGCAATCATGCTCGACCGCATCTTTTCGCCCGGCGGCAACATCAACGAGTTTCTTCGCAAGATGGGTGTTTACCTGGGCATTTCGCTCTTTCTGATCTTTGTTCAGCCCGATTTTGGCACCGTTCTGATTATCTTGTTGACCCTCATATGCATGGCGTTGTTTGCGGGGTTGGACCCCAAATATATCGTTTGGACGGTCGTTGCCGGCATCGCCGTCATTGCGATTGCCCTTATCGCCGAGCCGTATCGTATGACGCGTGTCCAGGTTGCTTGGAATCCTTGGGCAGACGAATATGGTGACGGCTATCAGGCCACGCTTGCCATCATGGCGTTTGCCTCGGGCGGACTGTTCGGCCGTGGTATCGGCAACTCCACCATGAAGTACTCGTATTTGCCCGAGGCGCATAACGACTACATCTTGGCTATTATCGGCGAGGAAGTTGGCTTTATCGGAACCGTGCTGTTCTTCTTGGTGTTTGCGATGCTGATCTATTCGGCGTTTCGCATTGCCGAGCAGGCTACCGACCGTCGTGGGGCGCTCATGGCATCGGGTTCCGCGGTCATCCTTGCGGTGCAGTTTTTGATCAACGCACTGGGCATTCTCAACGTGTTCCCCATGACGGGCAAGCCGCTGCCGTTTATCAGTTACGGCGGCTCGTCGATTATCGTGTCGCTCATGCTCGCCGGTCTGATCCTGCGCGTTTCGTATGAGAGTGCCCGTCGCGATGAGTACGACCGTCGCCGCGAGAGCTTCGCCGTTATGGATGAGAGTACCGCCGGCGTGCCCCACGTGCGCGGCGAGCGATCTTCGCGTAACGGCTTTACCGTTCTGGACGGCTCTGCGACCGAGCCGGCAGCCCGTCCGCGTCAGCGAACGGCGCTGCAAGGTCGTCCGCAGCGCCCCACTCCTCGCAATGCGGGCGGCGGATATAATCGAATCGATTTGAATTCGGACCCGTCGGCGCGTTTGCGCACCGATGATCAGGGACCGCGTGTACGAAGGGATTACCATGACCGATAAGATGACCGTTGCTATTGCAGCTGGCGGCACGGCAGGACATATCAACCCCGCGCTCGCCTTGGCCGAGGAGCTGCGTGACCGCGGTCATCACGTTGTGTTCGTGGGCCAATCGCGCAAGCTCGAGGGTCGTCTGGTTCCCGAGGCCGGATTCGACTTTGTGCCCATCACGGTCACGGGCTTCGATCGCTCCCGTCCTTGGACCGCGCTGACTTCGCTGTGGCGCGTCAATAAGGCCAAGCGTGCGCTTGCCAGTCACTTCTCGAAGGTCGGTAAGCCCGATGCCGCTATCGGCTTTGGTGCTTACGTTGAGGTCCCGCTGCTGGGTTGGTGCAAGGGCGCCGGCGTTCCGTATCTGCTGCACGAGCAGAACTCTGTTCCGGGTCTGGCCAATAAGATGATGAACTCGCATGCCGCCCGCGTGTGCATTTCGGTACCTGCGGCCCGCGCGGTCTTTGAGCGCGAGGGCGACCCCGGCCATGTGCTCATGACGGGCAATCCCGTGCGTCGTTCGGTGATCGAGGGCGATCGCGCTCGCGGTCGCAAGACGCTCGGCGTGCCCGAGGATGCGACGCTTCTGCTCGTCTTTGGCGGTTCACTCGGTGCACAGCACCTCAACGAACGAGTGGCCTCGCTCAAGGGTGAGCTGCTGGCCTGCAAGAATCTCTACGTCTTGCATTCGACGGGTGCCGATGGCTTTGAGGAGACCGAGCGCGCCCTGGCGCTGACGCCCGAGGAAGCGAAGCGCTATCGCCTCCAGCCCTACATCGACAACATGGGCGATATGCTGGCTGCGGCCGATCTGGTGCTCTCGCGTTCCGGTGCCTCGAGCGTAGCCGAGATCGCCGCGCTTGCCGTGCCCTCGGTGCTCGTGCCGTATCCGCATGCCACGGCCGACCACCAGACCACGAATGCCCGCTATCTGGTCGATGCCGGTGCCGGCGTGCTCTGCGCCGATGCCGATATCGATGCCCCTGCCTTTGCCGACGAGCTGCTGCACCTGATCGATGACGCTGCGGCGCGTGATGCCATGCGTCAGGCGGCGCGTGGCTTGGCCCAGGACCGTGCCGCCGCACTTTTGGCCGACGCGGTAGAGGGATTGCGTTAGTTAGACGGGATATCGCCGGTCGCCCTCGCGCGGATGCGGTAGGTGCGGTACAGTTAACGGGTTACAGGCAGTGTTTACGCAAGGAGTACACGAGCACATGGCTGATTCCCAGATTGCAACCTCCGCGCCCGAGTTCAAGAGCGCCCACTTTATCGGTATCGGTGGCGCCGGCATGAGCGGCATCGCCCTCGTCCTGCACGAGCGCGGCTATGCCGTTACCGGCTCCGACCTTAAGACGTCGCGCTATATCCGCCAGCTTACCCGCGCCGGCGTGAAGGTCCACGTGGGTCACGAGGCCGCCACGATCGACGAGGTCAAGCCCGACGTGGTCGTGGTCTCCACCGCTATTCCCGAGTCCAACCCCGAGCTCGTGCGTGCCCGCGAGCTTGGTATCCCCGTATGGCCCCGCGCCAAGATGCTCTCGGCCCTGGGACATGGCTACACCACCGTCGCCGTTGCCGGCACGCACGGCAAGACCACGACGTCTTCGATGTGCGCCACCATGCTCGATCGCATGGGTCTTGATCCCAGTTTCTTGATCGGCGGCATCGTCGAGGGCTATGACACCAACGGCAAAAACGGCTCGGGCGACTACTTTGTCGCTGAGGCCGACGAGTCCGACAGCTCGTTTTTGTTCCTGAACCCTAACGTGGTCATCGTGACCAACGTCGAGGCCGACCATCTTGATCACTACTCGGGTATCGAGGAGATCGAGGCCACCTTTGCCAAGTTTATGGGCCTGGTGGGCGAGGACGGCACCGTCATCGTTTGCGGCGAGGACCCGCATCTGGTCGAGCTCGCCAAGTCGACGGGCCGTCACGTGCTTTCCTATGGCTTTGCCGAGAACAACGACATCGTCTGCGTACATCCGGATGTCAAGGGCATTCAGAGCGACTTTATCGTTCGCTTTGAGGACGGCACCGAGCACGCTGTCGAGATTAAGAGCAACCCCGGTCGCCACAACATGCTCAACGCCACGGCCGTCTTGACCGTTGCCCATGTCCTGGGCCTCGATATCGACGCCGCCGCTAAGGCACTTTCGAGTTTTGAGGGCGTCCGCCGTCGCTTTACCCACGTGGGCGATATCGACGGCATCACGGTGGTTGACGATTACGGCCATCATCCCACCGAGATCAAGGCGACGCTCGCTGCCGCCTCTTCGCTGGGCTACAAACATGTCGATGTCGTGTTCCAACCGCACCGCTATTCGCGCCTGCAGGCTCTGTGTGATGACTTTGCCGATGCCTTTGCCAACGCCGATAAGCTGCTGCTGATCGATGTGTTCTCCGCCGGCGAGATGCCGATTCCGGGTGTTACCTCCAAGATGCTCGCAGATACCGTTCGCGCCAAGCACCCCGGCAAGGAGGTCGTGTACTGCTCCAGCCGTCTTGAGCTCAACCAGGAGCTTGAGAAGCTCGTGGGCGAGGGCGACCTGCTGCTCACCATGGGTGCCGGCGACGTTACGACCGTCGGCCCCGAGTTCATCGAGTATCTGACTGCCAAGAAAGACGCTTAACCCCTATGGGTCTGTTTAACGCCGTCATGGCGCTTTCGGGCATGATCGACACGGACGTGGTCGAGGACGAACGTCTTGCACGCCATACAAGCTATCGTATCGGCGGCAAGGCCGACCTCTTTGTGACGTGCCATAGCTACCATGCCCTGCGTCGCGCCGTGGCGGTGCTTGACCGCGAGCAGGTGCCGTGGGTGATTATCGGCAAGGGGTCCAACTTGTTGGTTGCCGATGCCGGTTATCGCGGCGCCGTTATTTCGCTGGGACGTGAGTTTCAGCGCACGGTTGTTGCCGAGGACGGCTGCACGCTGACCGTTGGTGCGGGCGTGATGTTCGCGCGTTTGGTCAACGACGCCTTATCGCGTGGGCTTTCGGGCCTTGAGTTCGCGGTCGGTATTCCCGGTTCGGTCGGCGGCGCTGTGTCCATGAACGCAGGTACGCGGACCGAGTGGATCGGCTCCCTTATCGAGGACGTGGTCACGTTTGATCCGGCGTCCGGTATTAAGCACTATGCAGGGTCCGAGATCGCTTGGGGGTATCGCGAGTGCAGCTTGCCCCGTAACGAGATCATTCTCGAGTGCGTGCTTAAACTCAAGCCCGCGCCCAAGGCAGACATTCGCGAGCGCATGGAGCGGTACCTGACGCGCCGCAAGCGCACGCAGCCCATGGGCCGTGCATCCTGCGGATCGGTCTTTCGCAACCCACCCGACGCAAGCGTGGGCAAGTTGATTGAGGATTGTGGATTAAAGGGTTTTTCGGTTGGCGGTGCGGAAGTTTCGCCCGTACACGCTAATTTTATCGTTAATAACGGAACCGCTTCGGCCGATGACGTGGCCGCGGTTATCAGGCATGTGCACGGAAAGGTGAGGGAGGCGTATGGCATCGAGCTCAGACCGGAAGTTAAATTCCTCGGCTTCTAGAGCATCGAAACCAACCTTCCGCCGCGCCGGAGGGCGTTCCGGCGCACCTGCCCAGCCTCAACTTAAGCCCGCCATGCCCTCTAAGTCTGTTGGGCCCGTTCGTCCTGCCAAGCGCCCGGTCGTCGGCTCGCAGCTGGGGGGACGCCCCGCTTCTAAAAAGACGAGTCGTCCGGCTCCGCGTCCTTCGGTGACGCCCAAGCCGGCGATGGGCACCAAGACCTCTCGACCCATGGCGACGCCCAAGCCTTCGCTGGGAGCTCGTGCGCCGCATGCCAGTCGTACGTTGGCTGGCGCTAAGCCGCGTTCACTGACATCGGTGCCCGCCGCCAAGGCGTCTTCGGCAAAAAAGGGCATCAATCCTCTGTCATCGCTGGGTGCCATGGCAAGCAAGGCGACCGACGCCGCTTCTGCCATTAAGGGTAAGGGCAAGATCGCGGGCGGCTTCCTGGCAGCCGTGGCCGTACTTGCCATTATTGCCATCGTCGTCATCAACTCTGGTCTGTTTGCCGCCACCGATATTCAGATTCATGGCAGCGAGCATGTGACCAAGCACGACGCCATGCAGCTTATCAGTCTTCCCGAGAATACGTCGCTCTTTAACGTGGATCCCGATCAGATCACCGAGGGCCTCAAACAAAACCCATGGGTCTCGGGTGTGGATGTCCAGCGCCAGTTTCCCCATACGCTTATCATCACGCCGACGGAGCGTAAAGTTATCGCCATTGCGTATATCAGCTCCGACGACCTTGCCTGGGCTATCGGAGACGATGACACCTGGATTGCTCCGCTGTCGACGTCTGTCGAGGTGGACGACCAGGGGAACGTCATTACATCGGGGGAGGGTGCCAACACCCTGACCGGCATCGATGCGGCCCTGGCGCTTGCCAAGCACTACGGCGCCGTGCTGTTGACTGACGTCTCGGCCGATGTCGCACCGGTTTCGGGTCGGGCGGTGAGCTCCAAGGCCGTCAAGGCCGGCCTAGATTACGCGCGCGGTTTTTCGAGCGAGTTCTTGGACCAGGTGAAGGATATTTCCACGCCTTCCGTTGAGGCTATCTCGGCAAATCTCGACAACGGCGTCGAGGTGTCGCTGGGCGATTCGGACGATATCGCCAAGAAAGAACGCATCGTGACCAAGCTACTTTCGCAGGTAGAGGGCGTAACCTATATCAATGTGCGCTCTCCAGGCAACTACACGTTTAGGAACGCACCGACCGCCTAGCATCCTAAACGGCTTTGTTGAGGGGCCATACCACGCCGTTTATCTGGTTTGTTTGGTTTTCACGGTCAATTATTTGACTGAAACGTTCATAATGTGCAAACATAATACGGTTTACCTTTGCATTTACTTTCAACCTGAAGGTTAATGTGCGCAGGGGTCAACCCATGCTATGGCTATAACCTTTGTTCGGAGGACCGACATGCACGAGACAGAGATCAACAACTACCTTGCCGTCATTAAGGTGGTCGGCGTCGGCGGCGGCGGTACCAACGCGGTCAATCGAATGATCGAAGAGGGCATCCGCGGCGTCGAGTTTGTTGCCATCAACACCGATGCTCAGGCGCTCGCGATCTCTGATGCCGATATCAAGGTGCACATCGGCACCGACCTTACCCGCGGCCTGGGCGCCGGCGCCAACCCCGAGGTTGGCCGCAAGGCTGCCGATGAGTCCCGCGACGATATCGCCGAGGCGCTCGCTGGCGCCGACATGGTGTTCATCACCTGCGGCGAGGGCGGTGGTACCGGCACCGGTGCTGCTCCTATCGTTGCCGATATCGCGATGAACGAGGTCGGCGCGCTGACCGTCGCCGTCGTGACCAAGCCCTTCACCTTCGAGGGTCGCAAGCGTAAGAAGAGCGCTGAAGAGGGCATCAAGACCCTCTCCGATTGCGTTGACACCATGATCGTTATCCCTAACGACAAGCTGCTCGACATCGCCGAGAAGAAGACCACGATGCTCGAGGCGTTCGCGATTGCCGATGGCGTCCTTTCCCAGGGCACCCAGGGCATCACCGACCTCATCACCGTCCCGGGTATCATCAACCTGGACTTCGCCGATGTTAAGACCATCATGAAGCAGGCCGGTACCGCCATGATGGGTATCGGTACCGCTTCTGGGGACACCCGTGCCGTCGACGCTGCCCAGCAGGCTATCTCCAGTCCGCTGCTCGAGAGCTCCATCGATGGCGCCACGCGCGTCCTGCTTTCCATCGCCGGCTCCAAGGACCTGGGCATCCAGGAGATCAGCGACGCCGCCGACGTTGTCGCCAATGCCGTCGACCCCGAGGCCAACATCATCTTTGGTACCGTTGTTGACGAGTCCCTGGGCGATCAGGTTCGCATCACCGTTATCGCTACGGGCTTCTCCGACTCCAACGTCAACCGTCAGGACGAGCTCTTCGCTGCTCAGCAGTCCCAGAGCAAGGCCGCTGTCTCTGCCGAGCCGCAGCGCACCGCTCCGGCTGCCAGCCCCGCTCAGGCTGCCCCGACTCGCAACGTCGGTGGTACCGAGCTGCCCAACTTCGGCAACGACCAGTTTGAGCTTCCCGACTTCCTCAAGCGCGGCAGCTTCTAGTTCGTTTTTCTCAACGACCTGCATGGGATGCGTCCGATTGGGCGCATCCCTTTTTTGTTGTGTTTCGTCTTTGTAAACGAAAGCCTCCAATCTCCTTACGTTCCCTTTACGTTTGGTCCCTACCGCTGCGGGTATCCTTTTGATGAAGTATGGCAGCCGTATGACGCGGACTGCTGCGGCGTTGCCGCGATACTTGTGTTATTAGGAGGCTTTAGTATGGCAGCACGTGCGGACAACGTTTCGCGTGTCGACCATGATGGAGTTACGTTGGTAGAGGGCGCGACGCACGATGTTCGCTTTGCCTTTACCGAGCGCACCGGTGGCGTTTCCGAAGATGCGTACTCCTCGCTCAATCTGGGCTCGCATGTAGGCGATGACCCCTTTGCCGTTCAAGAAAATCGTCGCCGCGTGCTCGAGGCCATGGGTGCCGCTGAGTGCGAGCATAATCTGCTCGTACCCAATCAAGTACATGGCGACCATATAGTTACGGTGACCTCGAACGGCGCCGACGATCTCGAGAGCATTCGCGAGCAGATTGCCGAGGGCTGTGATGCCATCGTCTGTACGGCCCATGAGGTACCCGTGCTGCTCTGCTTTGCCGATTGCGTTCCCGTGGTGCTGGTTGCTCCCAACGGTTTTGCCGTGGTGCATTCTGGCTGGAAGGGCACGATTGCGCGCATTTCCGCCAAGGCGTGCCAAGCGCTCTGCGAGGCGGCTGGCTGCAAGCCGGAGGACATCTCTGCCTATATTGGGCCCCATATCCTGGGCGACGAGTACGAGGTGTCCCAAGAGCTCATGGATCGCTTTGCCGCCGAGTTCGCGTGCATCGACGCTACCGCTTCCCGTATGCTCGATCTTTCCGCCGCCATTCGCGAGGCGCTGGTGGATGCCGGTGTCGATGTGAACGGCATTGTGGACACCAAACTTTCCACCGTTCGTCAGAACGACCGCTTTTATTCCTACCGCAGCGAGGGCGGCACCTGTGGGCGCCATGCGGCGATCGGCGTGATGCTATGAGAAAGATCGCATCGGTCCTGAGTGCAGCAGTGCTCACGCTCACGCTGTGCGCCTGCTCCTCGGGATCTTCTACGTCTTCTATTACCGTGGCCGGCTCGACCACCTGCCTTCCCATTGCCGAGATCGCGGCCGAGGGCTTTAAGGAAGAGACCGGCATCGACGTGCTCGTCTCCGGCCTGGGCTCATCTGCTGGCATCGAAGCTGTTAGCGCCGGCACTGCCGATATCGCCAGCTCCTCTCGTGGCCTCAACGCCGATGAGCAAGACCTGGGCCTGACGCCCATCGTTATCGCGCACGACGGTATCGCAGTCATCGTCAACGACGACAACCCAGTCGACAACCTCTCGACTGAGCAGCTCCGCGATATCTATGCGGGCAAGATTACCAACTGGAAAGAGGTTGGTGGCGAGGACCTGAAGATTCAGGTTATCAACCGCGACGAGGCTTCCGGTACGCGTGAGGCCTTCCGCACCATCGTGATGGACGGCACGCCGTTCGATCGTCGCTCGGCCGTTCTTTCGGGCACGGGCCAGGTACGCGATGTCGTGTCTCGCTCTCGTGGTGCTATTGGCTACATCTCGCTGGGTTTTGTCGAGAGCCTCAACGCTAAGACCTCGGTTAAGGCCGTCTCGGTCAATCACGTCGAGGCGTCCGAGAAGACGGTCGCAAGTGGCGGTTATCCCATCTCCCGCGACCTCTACTTCTTTGTGAAGGGGACACCTTCGCAGCAAGCGCAGGATTACATCGACTACGTGACGTCCGAAAAGATGGACAAGCAGATTCGCGAGGCGGGCTTTATTCCCGTCACCAACGACGGAAAGGGGAGTGAGTAGCGTGGAAGCACAGGAAACCCCCCAGATTGAGCAGGAGGCCCAGGCGCACAAAAAGCGTGAGTTGGCGTTGGTGTCGCGCAGCACCTATCTTAAGGAGAAGGCACTGCAGTGGATCTTCTTTGCCTGCGCGTTCTTGGCGGTCGTCACGGTCATCTTGATTTTTGTCTTTACCACGTACTCGGCGCTGCCCGTCTTTACCGACATTGGTCTGGCGGACTTCTTTAGCTTTACGTGGGCGCCCTCCGAGGGCCACTACGGCATCATGTCGCTGCTGGCCGGCTCGGGTCTGGTGACCGTCGGTGCCCTTGCCATGGGTGTGCCCCTGGGTGTGGGCACGGCTGTGTATCTGGTCGAGATTGCCAGCAAGCGCGTGCGCAAGCTCATCAGCCCTGCCGTCGACCTGCTGGCGGGCATCCCCTCCATCATCTACGGCTTCTTCGGCATGATTATCATCCGCCCGTTTATCGCGCAGCTGACCGGCGGTCTTGGCTTTGGCGCACTGACGGCGTGGTTCGTGCTCGCCATCATGATCGTCCCCACCATCACAACGCTCACCATCGATGCCCTCAATTCTATTCCCATGGGTATTCGCGAGGCATCGTATGCCATGGGTGCCACCAAGTGGCAGACCATCTATAAGGTCGTGCTGCCCGCAGCCAAGCTGGGTATCGTGGACGCCATCGTGCTGGGCATGGGTCGCGCTATCGGCGAGACCATGGCCGTGCTTATGGTCGTGGGTAACGCTCCGGTCATTCCGGACAGCATCGCGAGCCCTATCTCGACGCTCACGAGTCAGATCGCGCTCGACATGAGCTATTCCTCGGGCCTGCACCGCTCGGCGCTGTTCGGCATGGGCGTGGTCCTGTTTATCATCTCCGCCACGCTGGTGGGTATCGTCCGTCTGATTTCCAAGAAGAAGAGGGGGTAGGCTATGTCCGATTCTGTTGACACGACGGTCGATACGACCTCGTCGCGCGAGCGCATCAAGCGTGCCCTTTCCCACGGCAAGAAGGGCCGCATCAATAAGGACTTGTCCAACAAGATCATGCTCGGCGTGTTTCGCGCCGCGGCCTATATCACTACGCTGGTACTGGTCGCCATCATCGCCTATGTAGTTATCAACGGCCTGCCGCATATTTCGCTCGACTTTATCTTTGGCTGGCCGCAGGGCGTCAACGCCGAAGGCGGCATCTGGCCCACGATCGTCTCGACCATCTACGTGACGGCACTCGCCATGCTCATCTGCACGCCGGTTGCCGTCCTGGCTGCGGTCTATCTGGCCGAGTACGCCAAGCAGGGCAAGGTCGTCGACATCATCCGCTATGCTGCCGATGCCCTGGCCTCGGTGCCCTCCATTGTTATGGGCCTCTTTGGCTATGCCTTGTTTGTCGAGGCCATGGGCTTGGGTCTTTCGATGGTCTCTGCCGCGCTGGCGCTGGCACTTCTGATGCTGCCTATCGTCATGCGCACCACCGAGGAAGCAATCCGCGCCGTTCCACGCTATATCCGTTGGGGTGCATATGGCCTGGGCGCTACCAAGTGGCAGGTCGTCTCCAAGATCGTGCTTCCCTCTGCCTTCGGCCGCATCGCCACCGGCATCGTCCTTGCCATCGGCCGTGCCATCGGCGAGACCGCGGTGGTTCTCTACACCATGGGTCAGGCCATTAACCTGCCTATTTCGCCGCTCGATTCCGGTCGTCCCATGACCGTTCACCTTTATCTGCTCGCCAATGACGGCATCAACATGAACGCAGCCTACGGCACCGCGCTTTTGCTGATGGCGATTATTCTGGCCTTCAACCTGTTTGCGCGCTATCTGTCGCGCAAGCGCCGCTAGTTAAGGAGTCCCATGTCCGTCTATCAGTCCGCTCCCACGCCGGAGCAAGCGGCCATCACGGCCAAGGAATTCAACTTTTGGTACGGTGACTTTCATGCGCTGACGGGGCTCGACCTCAACATTGCCAAAAACGCCATCACCTCGTTTATCGGCCCTTCGGGCTGTGGCAAGTCGACGTTTCTGCGCTGCATCAACCGCATGAATGACCTGATCGAGGGCACGCGCGTCGAGGGCACCATGACGCTCGACGGCAACGATATCTATGCCGAGGGCGTCGACCCGGTTGACCTTCGCCGCCGCGTGGGCATGATCTTTCAGCAGCCCAACCCGTTTCCCAAATCCATCTACGAGAATGTCGCTTTTGGCCCTCGTCTGCAGGGCGTGACTAGCAAAAGCGACCTCGATGACATCGTGGAAGAATCGCTCAAGCGCGCCAACCTCTGGAAAGAGGTATCCAATCAGCTCAACAAGGACGGTTTGGCGCTCTCGGGCGGTCAGCAGCAGCGTCTGTGCATCGCGCGCGTGCTTGCGGTGCAGCCCGATGTCCTTCTGATGGACGAGCCCTGCTCCGCCATCGACCCCACGTCCGTCTCTAAGGTCGAGGATCTGATGGCCGAGCTGGCGCCCGAGATGACGATCATCATCGTCACGCATTCTATGCAGCAGGCGGCTCGCATTAGCGACTACACTGCGTTTTTCTTGCAGGAAGTTGCCGGTGAGCCCGCCACGCTCATCGAGTATGGTCAAACCGACGCGATCTTCACCAGCCCGGTGGATTCGCGGACGGAAGACTATATCACCGGCCGCTTTGGCTGATCGGTGCGACTAGTCCCAAGCCGATCGGACCTGGTCCGGTGCGTATTCACTGTGCGGGCGGCATGACCGCACCCAACTGATTGG
The DNA here is from genome assembly GCA_934617135.1 of uncultured Collinsella sp. Taxonomy (GTDB): domain Bacteria; phylum Actinomycetota; class Coriobacteriia; order Coriobacteriales; family Coriobacteriaceae; genus Collinsella. The sequence goes on from CAKTUC010000010.1 coordinate 14,893, forward strand.
AGTGAACCATGCGCAAACTGTTTTCCCGTCAGCTCGTCGAGGCCCGTCACGAGATGTTGAGCATCTACGAGGCTGTAGACCTGGCGCTTCACGACGCCGTGAAGGCCTATGTGACCGATGACCGCAAGCTCGCCACCAAGACCAAGAAGCGCACGCTCTCGATTGACGCTCGCTGCGCCAACTTGGAGGCCGTGTGCTACAACTTGATCGCTACGCAGTCGCCGGTCGCCTCCGACTTCCGCTTGCTGCAGACGATTATCTACGTCGACTTTAACCTGCAGCGCATGACCGATAAGGTTCGCCAGATCTGCCGTGCCACGCGTCACATGGTCAAGGCCGATATCTCTCTGCCCCAGGAGCTCGTCGGTACGGTTGAGGCCGAGGCCGAGGCTGTTTACCAGGTGCTGGGTTCTTCGCTTTCCGCGCTCGTCACCAACGACATGTCCATCATCTGCAATCTGGCCGTCGAGGACGAGCCGGTGCATGCGGCGTACGAGAAGTTCTTCCGCACCTTTAACCGCATGGACACGGGCGATTTTATGGACGACGACAGCAACTATGACGACCTGCGCCGCGCCATCATGGTTTCGCGCTACCTCGATCGCATTGCCTCGATTTCCATCGATGCCGCCTGCCGTCTGACCTTCCTGCTGACCGGCCAGCGCATGAACGCCGGCGATATCGCCCGCACGGACGAGGACGAGCTCGAGAGCATGCGCGTGCCTTCGGGCGAGGGCGTCATCATGCGGCCTGCCGTCGATGCGCGCTTTGTTGCCAAGGTGCCCGCTAACGAGGTGAGCGAAGGCCTTCGCTACCTGTTGGATCATCTTGAGGACGAGGATGATACCGAGGACGACGAGGAGTAGGGTAGCCCCGTTCGTCGAAAGATTGTAAATACCTAAGTGAGCGCGGCCTTGCACATGCGAGGCCGCGCTCTTGCGTTAGCATGGGACTACTTGTTTGGCTGTCTGCGGAGGCGATTGGCAATGGATAACTATTTGGACTTGATGCGCGCTCGCCGCGAGCAGATACTCGAGCGCTTCTATGTCGCACTCGATCGCGCCGGTCGTTCACATGATGAGGCGCGCCTGATTGCCGTCTCCAAGACTGTTGGCGTCGATGAGACCGTTGCCGCTATTCAGGCGGGGTATCGCCATTTTGCCGAGAACCGCCCGCAGGAGCTCGTTCGCAAGCTTGCAGGCCTCGCAGAGCATCCGGGGCTACCCGAAGTGCGCTTCGATATGATCGGCAACCTGCAGACCAACAAGATCAATGCGGTTCTGGGCTCGGCCGAGCTGATTCATTCGGTAAGCTCGCTGCATTTGGCGCGGGCTATCTCGAGCCGTGCAGTCCGCAAGATTGAGGCGGGCGAGCTCTCCGGCCCCCAGCGTGTGCTGATCGAGGTGAATGTGAGCGGCGAGGAGTCCAAGGGCGGCTTTTCGCCCGACGAGGTTCGCGACGCCGCAGGTGAGCTTGCGGAGCTTGAGGGAATTTGTGTGCAGGGCCTTATGACGATGGCCCCGCGGGGGAATAAAGATGTGGCGCGCCGCACCTTCGCTGGACTTCGCGAGCTAAGGGATGAGCTTGAGGCGACGCACTCCGATCTGAGCCTGCCCGAGCTTTCCTGCGGCATGAGCGAGGACTTTGAGCCTGCCCTTGAGGAAGGCTCTACGCTCGTTCGCCTGGGCAGGGTAGTATTTAGCCCGGAGTTTGCAGTAAAATAAGGCTCTGAAGTGCGCACTGATTATCGGAGCGCCTGCACTAAACCGCGAGAGGACACAACCATGGGCTTCCTTGACGAGATTAAAAATAAGATGCACCTGGGCGGCCAGCAGGGTTACGACCAGGGTTATGGTCAGGACGACGACTACGGCTACGATGATGGCTATGATGACGGCTACCAGAACAACGGTTACAGCGGTGCCTCGGGCGAGGGCTTCTACACCCAGGACGAGCCGAGCAATGGCCTGTTGGGTCAGACGCGCCGCGGCGAGGCCGAGTCGGTGGCCGTGTACACACGCTCCGGTCAGTTGGTCGGCGACGATTCTCGCCACGCTACGACCTACAACCCACCATCGCGCTCGCAGGAGACGGTTGCGGGCGGTTATCGTCCCGGTGCCTACGATACGCCGTCGAGCTACGCCGAGAGCACGCGTGCCCGCGCTGCCGCTCCCGCACCTGCCCCCGCGCCGAGCGATGCCTCGGCCTATGCGAGCAACATTATCAACTCTACGCCGCAGCTGCCGGCGTATGTCTTGCGCCCCGAGAGCTATGACGACGTGGAGACCGTTGTGCGCCGCGTGCGCACCAAGCAGCCTGTCGCGCTGATCTTTGTGGGCGTTCGTACCGAGGTCGCCAAGCGCGTCCTGGACTTCTCGTACGGCTTTGCCTGCGGCTTGGGCGCCACGGTCAAAGAGGTGGGCGACCGCGTGTTTATGGTGCTGCCCGCCGGTTGCGAGGTCAAGGATTCGGACCTCAAGAAGCTCCGTGCCGACGGCTACCTTAAGTAAAGACAAGACGAGGAGATTCTCATCAACATCTACACCATTGTCCAGCTGGTCAATACGCTGTTCAACTTTTACTCCACGCTCATCGTGGTCTACTGCCTTATGACGTGGATTCCTATGAAGCAGGGCGGATTGCTGCAGGATATCGCCGCTGTTCTCGATAGCGTGTGCGGCCCGTGGCTCAATTTGTTCCGCCGGTTTATCCCGCCGATGGGCGGCGTCGATTTTTCACCGGTCGTTGCGATTATTGCGTTGCAGTTGGTGCAGAAGCTGGTTCTGCAACTTCTTATAGGTATACTCATATAAAACTGGCTTAGTAACTCACGTCGGGCGCACGGCGCCAAGGCGAAGATAAAGGAGAACTTGTTATGGCTATTACCCCTGCTGACATTCAGGCTCAGACCTTCTCTGAGGCCAAGCGCGGCTACGATCCCGCCGAGGTCGACGTCTTTTTGGAGACCCTGTCCTCTGAGGTCGACGCCATGCTCGCCAAGATTGTCGATCTTAAGGGTCGTCTGACCGCCACCGAGCAGCAGCTCGCCGACACGCAGGCCCAGCTCGCTCAGGCTCAGGATGCTGCCGCTCAGGCCGTCCCTGCCGCGCCCGTCGCCGCTCCTGCGCCCGACTTCTCCGCTCAGGAGCGTCAGATTTCCGCTGCCCTGATTGCTGCCCAGCAGACCGCCGAGGGCATTGTCAACGACGCAAACGAGAATGCTGACCGCATCCGCAACGAGGCCGACGCCAAGGCCCGCGAGGTCATCCGCCAGGCCCTGACCGAGAAGCAGGCCGAGCTTGAGGAGATCGACCGTCTTAAGGCTTCCCGTGAGGAGTTCAAGGCCGAGTACCTCAAGCTCATCCAGCACTTCATGGACGACGCGCAGAATTCTTTCCCGGCCGATCTCATGGCATCCACGCCGGTCGGTTCCGCCGCTTCCCCGGCCGTGACCGTTCCTGCTGCCGAGCCGCTGCCCGTCGCCGAGCCGGTTATCCCCGTTGCCGATCCCTTTGCACCGATCGACAACTTCGCCGCCGACGATCTGGACTAACGCTGGATTACAATCAGTCGATAAAAAAGGACCCGCAAGTTGCGGGTCCTTTTTTATTGCATGTCCCAAAATCTACTTGAGGAGGAAGTCGGGGAGGGGAATGGTGCGGGCCTCTCGATGCTCGGGGTCGGCGATATGGTCGGCAGGATAGCCGCAGACGAGCATGTGATAGGGGTAGACGCCCTCGGGCAGGTTGAACTGCTCACAGGCCATCTCGGGCTTAAAATGGCACACCCAACACGTTCCTAGGCCCTGTTCGGTGGCTTCCATCATCATCTGGTCGCACACGATGGAGGTATCGATTTCGCTTGAATTCATCTGGTCATACGGACGCACCCAAGCATCGTCGGTAACGCTGCAAATAAGAAAGATAAGCGGAGCCCCAAAGATAGACCCATCACGAGCAAAACGCGGCTGACAAGCAGCAGCCTTCTCCAACAACTCAGGAGTATCAAGCACCATCACACGAGTCGGATGATTATTACAAGCAGAAGGAGCAATGCGCCCGGCCTCAACAATGGCATCCACCACCATCTGCTCAACAGCCCGCGACTCAAACGAACGACAAGAATACCGAGAACGAGCAAGATCCAAATAGCCCATACAAAGCCCTCCAACAATCAAATAACGAAACAAAAGACAACCAAAGGATACCCAGAGCAACATCCAACCAAACGCTCAGCACAGCCCCAAAGTATCCAACCGGGCACCAAAGGCCACATCAGCCAAGGCCTCATCACGCTCAAACCATCAGCCCAAGTTCCCAATGGTGGTACGTAAGGCGAAGGGCCGGCACCTGTTTACTTTCGAACGACTCTGCCACGCAGCCGGAGTGAGAAAGCAAACAGGTGCCGGCCCTTCGCCGCCGGGACACGTACCCCCCAATTAACTGTTCTTCATGACAATCGAATCCACAACATCGGCCACATTCTCACAGCAGTCAGCGCAGTACTCCAGGAAGGCGTAGACGTCACGCCAGGCGATGACCTCGAGCGGATCCTTGCCGTTGACATGCAGGTTGCGCATAGCGTTGATGTAGAGGTCGTCGGCCTCGGACTCGATGGTGTTGATCTGGATGACCAGCTCGCGCAGCGTCTTGGACTTGCGGTAGTTGGGCAGCTCGACCATCAGGTCCTTCATGGCGCGACAGGCATCGGTCACCTTGTGAGCGATCACGATGGCATCGGGATGGATGCTCTGGATGTTGGTGAAGTAGACGCGCTGCACGACGCCCTCGATACGGTCGAGCACGGTGTCGAGCGAGCAGCTCATTAGGTCCAGGTCCTCGCGCTCAAGCGGGGTGATAAAGGCCGTGAGCAGGGCGTCCTCAAGCTCATGGTGCTTCTTGTCGGCCGCATGCTCGATCGCGTGCATCTTGTCGAGCATATCGTGAATCTTTGCGGGATCGAAGTTCTCGAAAATCTTGGTAAGCAGCTCGGCGGCCTGAACGGCAAGGTCGGCGCAGGCGACGTAGTTTTCAAAGTAGAACGAATCGGGTTTCTTTGCCATGAGTGGGTCCTTTCGAGGCGAAGGCGGGTGGGCGAGGTATTACGGTCCGGATGGACGCTCGGTTTGACTAGATGAACATCATGAACAGCTTGGCCATGACAAAGCTGATGAGTCCACAGGCGGGGAAGGTGAAGAACCAGGTGAACATCATGTCCTTGACCACGCCGAAGTTGATGGCCGAAAGGCGCTTGACGGCGCCGACGCCCATGATGGCGCAGGTCTTGATGTGGGTGGAGGACACAGGGATACCGGTAAGGGTGGCAAGCAGCAGATTCGCGGCGCCTGCGAGGTCGGCGGAGAAGCCCTGATACTTCTCGAGCTTAACCATGCTCTGGCCGACGGACTTGATGATGCGCTCGCCGCCCACACTGGTGCCGATGCCCATGGTGGCCGAGCACAGCAGCATGATCCAGATGGGGATGCCGGCGTCGCCGACACTCGTCTGGCCGCTGGCAAAGGCCACGCCTAAAAAGAGCACGCCGATGAACTTCTGTCCATCCTGCGCGCCGTGCATAAAGCTCATGGCCGCAGCACTCGCGATCTGAGCGTATTTAAAGAAGACGTTGGCGCGTCGCCTGTTGGCGGCGGCAAACAGAATCGAGACGAGCTTGCACAGGACCCAGCCCATGACAAAGCCCAGGCCGATGGAGAGTGCCAGGCCGTAGATGACCTTCATCCACTCGTGGACGTTGACGCTGCTCGCACCGCCGAGGGCGATAGCGGCACCGGTCAGGCCGGCGATAAGGCTGTGGCTTTGCGAGGTGGGGATGCCAAAACGCGACGCTGTGGCGCCGTAGACGACGATGGAGAACAGCGCCGCGCAGAGGCACGCGAGCGCCATGGTGCTGTTTCCGCCAAAGTCGACGATATGTGAGATGGTGTTGGCGACGCTCGCGTTAAAGTGCGTCATGATGAGCACGCCCAAGAAGTTGAATGCGGCACTCATGAGAATGGCGGCGCGGGCGGGCATGCAACGTGTGGTGACGCAGGTCGCGATGGCGTTGGGTGCGTCGGTCCATCCATTGACGAAGATGGCGCCGAGCGCGAGGATCACGGTGACGGCAAGGACTGGGTTCGACACAAGTTGGCCGAGGAAGGTTGAGAACGTTACGTCCATATATGGGCTTTCTCGAAGTTTGCAGGCACGTTACAAAAACATGATAAATCGTATCACCTCCTGCGGGTTTCTTTACCGAGTTCTGATGGGAGAAGTGAATTTTTTGGCACTAACATTGAATATCAGCCCTGTTGACCGCGGGTGTTCTTTTTGCTAACACGCCATGAGGACACGTGCGCGCGTCCCAACACCCCAAAACCACAGTCTGTTCGCTTTACAACATACAAACATGCGTTCGATAATAGGGGGCATGGAATATCGACAGACAGATGGCAAAACTCGACGCGTGCACAAGCAGTATGTGGACGTCGTGGCCCGCATCCTTGCGGGCGGACAAGTCGTGCCGGTCACCGTCTGCTGGGTCGACGGCCGTTGTTTTACGATCGACGAAATTATCTCGACCACCGGGTTTGGCCTGACGGTTCACGGTGTTCGTACGGCAACGTATAAGGTTCGTTTTGGCGGACATGCGACCGAGTTGTATCTGGAGGACCAAACGCGTGAGCGGGCGGATGGCTCGCAGGCGCATGTGATGCGTTGGTGGGTATGGGCGTTTGACCGCACGCTTGAGGGCGAGCGCCGCAGGTAAGAGCGCACGGCATTCGGGTACAATGGCAGGGATCTTGTCGCCTACGGCGCCGTTATTTGTGGCGTTTTTTGAAAGGACGAAGTATGAACGATATCCAGGGCTATCAGAACGGCCCCGTCGAGACCGGCGCAAGCCGCGCCAAGGAGATGTCGCCGCGCGCGTACAATCTCGCCATGTCTGCCCTGATCTTCTTGGGCTTTTGCGCCATGGGCGCCGGTGCTTACTTTACGAGCACCATGGCGTTTGCGCGCATGATGATGAGCGGCGCCGCCTTGCCGCTGGTCTTTGGCTCGTTTATTTTGACCATTGTCGGCATGGTCATGATGTCGGCTGCTGCGGGCAAGCAGTCCGTGGGCCTGTCCCTTGTGGGCTACGTAATCTTTGCGAGTACCTTTGGCCTGACCGCGTCGTTTGGCCTTGCCAACTACGACCTGCCCACCATCAACACCGCCTTTATCGCCACGGCCGCCATCACCTTTGTCTTTGGCGCCTTGGGCGTGACGTTCCCCAAGTTTTTCCAGCGCGTATATGGCATCGGTTTTGGCATTCTGCTCGCCACTATTCTGGTTGAGATTGTGCTGATGTTCATGGGCGTCTCGCAGACCATCACCGACCTGATCGTGATCGTGGTGTTCGCCGGGTTTATTGGCTACGACACCTATGTTGCCACGACGGTGCCGCCCACGCTGCCCAATGCGGTGCTCATGGCGTCCAACCTGTTCGTGGACATTATCAACGTGTTCCTGCGCATCCTGAACATCCTCGGTCGTCGCGACTAGCGCGGGGGATTGCAGCGTTTCTTGTCGGACGCGGTAAAACGATGTGAAAGGCGGTCCTGCGGGGCCGTCTTTTTTGTGCACGGCGGGGTATCATGGATGGGAAAAGCCGACAGCGGCAGCGACAGGAAAGGTGACCACTTATGGCAGACGTCGACAACAGGAACCGTAACCGCAGGCCCAACCGCGCGGGACAGCCCAATCCCAAGCGCGAGGCGCGTGCCAAGGCCGCCGAGCGCCATGTGGCGGCTGTGTCCGAGGCCTGCGCCAAGGATATCGAGCGTTCGCTCGCCGGTGTTCGCGAATTCGACGGTATGCCTGCCGGCTTTGTCGCGGCGATGAAGGCCAAGGCCCAGAAGGCAGCGGCTGCCGAGGAGCCGGTTGCCGAGGTTGTGGAGGCCGACGCTGCCGAGGTTGAGGCTGCCGAGGTGGAGACTACGGTCGAGTCCGAGGTGGCACCCGAGTCCACCGAGTCGGCTGACGAAGCCGAGTCCGCGCCCGCGGAGGAGGCTGCTCCGGTCCTGCCCGAGGTCACCGTGCTGGACGCCTCCGCCACGCAGGCCATTCTGGACAACGGCCGCGGCTATGCGCAGTTCTGCGACATGGCCGTGCTCGCCTTTGCCTCGTTTACCAACCCGGGCGGCGGCTATATCCAGGGTTATCTGGGTCAGGAGGCGACACTCTGCGCCGATTCGTACCTGTACAACGTGCTCGACAAGCAGCGCAAGTGGTACGGCGAGAACCGTCGCCGCAACATCAACTGTGAGATCTACCGCAATCGCGCGCTGGTGGTGCCCGCCGTGCGCTTCGACCACAACCACGTGCATGCATATGCCGACGTGATCGTTGCCGCCGCGCCCAACGTTAAGCGTGCCCGCCAGGAGTACCGCGTGAGCGACGACGCTCTGCTGGATGCTCTGCGCGACCGTATCCGCTTTGTGCTCGCCATCTGCGACGAGCTGGGTCGCGAGAAGCTCGTGCTGGGCGCTTGGGGCTGCGACAACAACGGCTTTGACGCCGAGGCCGTGGCTGAGCTTTTCCGCAAGGAGCTCGCATCGGGTGACTTTAAGGTCAAGCAGGTCTTCTTTGCCGTGCCCTCTACGCGCTGGGACGAGGACTTCGCCAAGTTCGAGCACGTGCTGGCGAACTTCCCGGAGCGCAATGAGGAGTCTTATGCTCAGGTTGCCGCACGCGCTGCGGCCGCCCGTGCCGCCGAGCAGGCTCAGGCCGCTGCCGAGGACGACGAGGATGACGACGACTGGCGCAAATACCTGTAATCGGTGCGCGTGATGTGACATGCCGAGCCGACGGGGGCTGCTACCGTCGGCTTTTTATTGAGTGGGGAGCTTACGATGAAAAACGTTCTGTGCTTTGGTGACAGCAACACCTATGGCTATGATCCGGCTGGTATGCGCGATGGCACCGCGGTGCGCTATGCGCAGGATGTGCGCTGGTGCGGCGTGGCGCAGCGTGACCTGGGCGAGGGCTGGCATGTGATTGAGGAGGGACTCAACGGCCGCACGACGGTGCGCGACGATATGTGCCATCTGGACACTAACCTCAACGGCATTCGCGCGCTTCCGATGCTGCTCGAGGCCCATAAGCCGCTGGACGCCATTGTGATCATGTTGGGCACCAACGACTGTAAGACGGTCTTTAACGTGACAGCTTCCGATATCGCTCGTGGCGCCATGGCGCTGATTCGCGCCGTCCGCGCGTTTCCGTGGACCGACGCCGCGCCCTGCCCACGGATTCTGCTGATGGCGCCTATCAAGATTAAGCCGCAGATCGCCGATGTGTATATGACCGACTTTGACGAGCATTCCGTCGAGGCCTCGGAGCATTTTGGCGAGTACTATGCGCACGTGGCCGAGCAGTTTGGTTGCGACTTTTTGAATGCCGCCGAGTTTGCCGAGCCGGGCGATATTGACTACCTGCATATGATGCCCGAGAGCCACGAGAGCCTGGGGCATGCCGTGGCAGCCAAGCTCCAAGAGATGCTCGGTGAGTAGCGCGACCCCAATCCACCGCAATAGTTCCCCTTGCGGTGGCTTGTTTCGTTTGTTTGTCTCGATCTGTAACATCTAGGGTCGATTTTGCCGAGTTACTGTTACAGATTGAGACTATCTTCTCAGCGGAATCTGAATGTCTCGATCTGTAACAGGTGGGCCGAAAAATGGACTCTAACTGTTACAGATCGAGATGTTTGCGAGAATCACCACAAAGGTGCCTGTCCCCTTTGCGGTGGTTTTGGGCTGCGAATCTTAATACTGCCACATGTGGTTGACGGGGCCGGAGCCTTTGCCCATGTCAAAGCCGGCGGCGAGAGCGCCGGTTAGGTAGGCCTTGCCGGCGTTGATGGCGTCGGCAAGTTCCATGCCCTGGGCCAGCGCGCAGGCGATGGCGGATGAGAGCGTACAGCCGGTGCCGTGCGTGTTGTCGGTCTCAATGCGCTTGTGGCGAAACCACGTGGTGAGCGGATCGCCCAGGTGGTTGCCCTCGTCGTCGAGGGGCGCAGGCTCGGCCAGTACGTCGTTGGCCTCGTTGACAAAATGACCGCCCTTAACCAAGGCTGCGCAGCCAAAGCGGCGGGTGAGGAGCATAGCGGCATTTTGCTGTGTGCGCTCGGAATCGACTTCGTAGTCGAGCAGCGTCATAGCCTCGGGAATGTTGGGGGTGATGACCGTTGCCAACGGGAACAGGCGGCGGGTGAGTGCCTCGGAGGCATCCTCGGCAATCAAGCGCGCGCCCGAGGTGGCGACCATGACGGGGTCGACGACCACGTTCGTTGCGTTCCAGGCGCTCAAGCAGTCGGCGATGACTTCGATAATCTCGACAGAAGAAACCATGCCGATCTTGACGGCGCTCGGGCGGATATCGTCAAAGACGGCGTCAATTTGCGCGGCTACGATATCGGGGGAGATGTTCTGTACGGCGGTAACGCCAAGGGTGTTCTGTGCGGTGATGGCGGTGATGGCCGTCTCGGCATACAGACGATGTGCCGTGATGGTCTTGATGTCGGCCTGAATGCCGGCACCACCGCTGGAGTCAGATCCCGCGATGGATAGAACGGCAGGTACCTTGCTGCGATCCATGTTCGCTTCCTTGTTCGGTCGGATTCAAATGGGTCTTTAAGCCAGCATTATAAAGATGCCCGGGTCGACTCTATGTCGAACCCGGGCGGGCGATGCAATCTTTACGAAAATGTAAGCAAATGTTCACACGTCAACAATTGACGGGAGCCAACTTGCTGCTAAAACGATCGCAGCGAAAAAGCTAATCCTCCATGCCTAGATCGATCGTCGTGCCCTCGAACACCTTGTTGACGGTACGGACGGCGCACATCTTGCCACACATGGTGCAAGTGCCCTCGGTGGCGGCGGGAGACTCCTCGTAGCGCTTCTTGCCCGTAACTGGGTCGAGCGCGCACTTCCACATGGCGTCCCAGTCGAGCTTGCGGCGTGCCTGGCCCATCTTGTCGTCCATGTCGCGGGCGTGCGGCACCTTCTTGGCGATATCGGCGGCGTGTGCGGCGATCTTGGTAGCCATGAGGCCATCGAGCACGTCCTGGGCGTTGGGCAGGCACAGGTGCTCGGCCGGCGTCACGTAGCACAGGAAGTCGGCGCCGGAGCTGGCGGAGATGGCGCCACCGATGGCGGCGGTGATGTGGTCGTAGCCCACACCAATATCGGTCACCAGCGGCCCGAGCACATAGAACGGGGCGTTGTGGCACAGACGCTTCTGCAGTTTCATATTGGCAGCGATCTCGTCGAGCGCCATGTGGCCCGGACCCTCGACCATGACCTGGACGCCGGCGGCCCATGCGCGCTTGCACAGCTTGCCAAGCTCGATCATCTCGGCGGTCTCGGTGGCATCGTTGGAATCGTAGAGGCAGCCCGGGCGGCAGGAGTCGCCGAGCGAAATCGTCACGTCGTACTCGTGGCAAATCTCGAGCAGCTCGTCAAAGTACTCGTAGAAGGGGTTTTCGTTGCCGGTGACCTCCATCCAGCCAAACAGCAGCGAACCGCCGCGGCTGACGATGTTCATAAGGCGGCCGGTCTCCTTAAAGGTCTTGGTGACCGACTTGTTGATGCCGCAGTGGATGGTCATAAAGTCCACGCCATCCTCGGCGTGCGCGCGCACAACCTCGAACAGGTCGTCCTTGGTCAGCTTGACCAGCGGCTTTTCCATGTAGCCGATGGCGTCGTACATGGGGACGGTGCCCACCATGAGCGGCGTTTCGTCGATGAGCTGCTGGCGGAACTGGCGCGTCTTGCCCGAGTTGGAGAGGTCCATGATGGCGTCGGCGCCAAAGTCCTCGGCGATCTTGACCTTCTTCCATTCCTCGGCGGCATCGGCCTTGTCGCCCGAGATACCCAGGTTGACGTTGACCTTGGTGGACAGGCCCTCGCCGACACCAAAGGCGTGCATGCCCTTTTTGATATGCACGATGTTGGCGGGAATGGCGATGCGGCCGTCGGCCACGCGCTCGCGGATGTACTCGGGGTCGCGATGCTCGCGCTCGGCAACCTCCTCCATCTGCGGTGTGATCTGCCCGGCGCGGGCGAAGTCGATTTGCGTGACGAGCTTGGGCTCGGTCTGTGTGCTCATTGGCACGGCTCCCTTCGTTGGCATTACCCATATCAGGTTTGCGGGTCAGGGCGGGCGCGCCCAATCTCAGCCTGCCGTCTTGTCCTGCAAGCTCCCCGTTATGTCATGGGCTCAAGTATAGCCCGAATGGGTACGATTGGGCCAACGAGCGTGCCTGTGGGGAGGCGAACATGGAAGACAAGCATCTATATCGAGAGACGCAATGGGATGTATCGGCCGAGGAAAGCCGTGCGCACCATGGCCTTGTCGCGATTGGTTTTGCGGTGCTTGCCGTGCTGGTGATTGCCTTTTGTATCTGGACGTTTGGTGGTCGCGGCGGCGCTGCCTGGGAGTTTGAGGCTGATGATAGCCTACCGATTATGACGATGAAGGTCTCCGGCGGCAACACGGTGGCGGCTCCCGGCGACTATTGGTATCCGTGCGATGGATTTGTCCAGCTGCAGCTGAGCGGTGGTTCCATTCCCGGTGAAGAGATCGAGCGCGTGACCTTCGATGCGTCGCTTAAGACGCTGTCGGTCGAGCTCAGAGATCAAGGGGATGAGCCCACGACGATGGATATCGCGCTGACGGAATGGCGCCTGGAGCCCCCGTCGGGCGTCAAGGTGTCCGAGGTGGAGCATGTTAAGATTACCTATCAGGACGGCTCGACAAACGAAGTTGCCAAAGCCGACGGCTTGGCGGAATAGACGCCGTGCCTAGGCAGCATCTTCAAAAGTAGCGGTGGGCCTACAAGGTCTGTTCGTTCAGGAAGACCAAGGTGTTTTTGTTTGAAAGCTCGGGAACGTGACGGTAACCGACGTCGAACGCGGTGAGTTCGCTTGCATCCTCGAGCTTGTTTTCTGCCATCCAGCGCACCATGGAGCCGCGCGCCTTTTTGCTGGCGGTCGAGCGTTGGATGGGCTTACCGTTGCGGACGCCTTCGCCAAAGAGACACGTGACGACCGTGGCACCGGCGTCGAGGTGGGGCAGAACGGCTTTGGCGTATTCCACGCTGGCGAGGTTGACGATCGTGGTGTTTGAGCCTGCTGGAGCGATAGTCCGTGCGAGTTTATCGCCCCAAAACGCATAGAGGTCGCAGGCATCGTCGACGGCGAGCTTCGCGCCCATCTCCAGTCGATACGGTTCAACGGCATGAAAAGGGCGCACACATCCGTAAAGGCCCGAGAGGATCCACAGATGGTCTTGCAGCCATGCGAGCTGCGCGGTATCCATCACCTCGGGCGCAATGCTCTGGTATTGAATGCCGTGATAGGACATGACGGCAGGGGAGAGGTGTCGGGCGAGTGCGGGATTGTCGAGATCGCCGTTTTTCAGGATGGGCCCGAACTCATGCAGGGTGTTGAGGCAAGGCCCCAGCAGTTTGTCACTCACGTTCCATAGCGCCTGCAGACCGCCGCTGCCTTCATTCCACTCGATATCTAGCAGTGCGCGGTGGAGGCGAGCCGTCTCGTGCGCAAAAGGTGGAATGCCCAGGACTTCAAAAGCATCTTGGGCTGCGCGCATCTGCTTGGCGGGCGAAATGATGACCTGCAGCATGGACTCTCCTCTGCCAAAAAGGAAGTTGCGGTGGAATAGTTCTTGTTTTGCCTGTTTAAAGGGCTATTTAGGAACTATTTCACCGCAAGTTATGAAGGGCTGGCTGGGCTCGCTTTACGAGGGCTGGTTATGCGCGCTCGATGAAGGCCTTGTAGCCGCGATAGGCCTCGTAGATGTCGGCCTTGTTGGCGACCTCCCACAGGGCGTGCATGGACAGGACGGCAACGCCGGAGTCGATGACGTTCATGCCGTACTTGGCCATGATGTAGGCGATGGTGCCGCCGCCACCCGCGTTGACGCGACCGAGCTCGCAGGTCTGGAAGTCCACGTCGGCCTCGTCCATGATGTCGCGGATGAGGGCCATATACTCGGCATCGGCGTCGTTGGAACCGCCCTTGCCGCGGCTGCCCGTGTACTTGTTGAAGCACAGGCCGCGACCCATGAAGGCGGCGTTCTTGGTCTCGAA
>CAKTUC010000011.1 GCA_934617135.1 uncultured Collinsella sp.
CAGCCGCTGATCGAGCTCAAGCATGTCGATAAGCACTACGGCGATCTGCATGTCCTCAACGACATCAACCTCTCGGTCGACCGCGGCGAGGTCGTTGTCGTGATTGGCCCCTCGGGTTCGGGCAAATCGACCATGTGCCGTACCATCAACCGCCTGGAGACTATCGACTCGGGTGAGATCCTCATTGAGGGCCAGCCCTTGCCGCAAGAAGGCAAAGATCTTGCCCGCATGCGCGCCGAGTTGGGCATGGTATTTCAGCAGTTCAACCTGTTCGCGCACATGACCGTGCTGCAGAACGTCATGCTGGGTCCGGTCGACGTGTTGGGCGTGTCCAAAGAGGAAGCCCGCGAGCGCGCCATGGATCTGCTGGGTCGCGTCGGCGTGGCCGAGCAGGCCGAGAAGGTTCCCGCACAGCTTTCGGGCGGCCAGCAGCAGCGCGTGGCCATCGCCCGTTCTCTTGCCATGCAGCCCAAGGCCATGCTCTTCGACGAGCCCACAAGCGCCCTGGACCCCGAGATGATCAACGAGGTGCTCGAGGTCATGGTGCGCCTGGCCCAGCAGGGCATGACGATGATCGTCATCACGCACGAGATGAACTTTGCCCGCCGCGTGGCCGACCGCGTCGTGTTTATGGCCGACGGCCAGATCGTGGAGACCGGCACGCCCGACGAGTTCTTCGACCATCCCCAGACCAAGCGCGCCCAGGACTTCCTCAACTCCATCAAGGGCCACTAACCAGCCGTGCGCTCGCCCGCTTGCCATGACCATCCGGATTCGAAAGTTACACCTATGATCGGAACTCGCACTTCATCGTCCTATACCCCGCATGTTGACGTCGCCCCCGCCGACCGTCCGCTTATCCTCGTCGCGCCGCGCTGGGAAGAAGCAAAGCCGTTTTTGAGCGAGACGCTCTCCCCCAACGAGGAGATCGCCAGCGTCTTTGTCGATGCCATCCTTGCCGCCGGCGGCCTGCCGCTGCAGATGTCCATCACCGAGGACATCGAGGTCATCCGCCATTACGTGGACATCGCCGACGGTGTCGCCATCCCCGGAGGCCCGGACGTCAACCCCAAGCGTTGGGGCGACGAACGCCCCTACGACCCCACGCTGTGCTGCGAGATCCGCGATCGCTTTGAGTTCAAGCTGGTCAATGAGGTGCTCCGCGCCAAAAAGCCGCTCTTTACCACCTGCCGCGGCACGCAACTGTTAAACGTCGCCACCGGCGGCACCCTGTGCATGGACGTGCCGAGCCTGGGCGCGTGCGAGGGCCGCACGCAGTGGCGCCATACCCACGTACTCAACGATCCCGTGCACCCTGTCGAGGTCGTACCGGGCTCGCTGCTGGAGCGTGCACTCGGCGGGCACAGACTCATCCAGACCAACTCGGCGCACCATTGCTGTGTCGACCGTTTGGGCAAACACACGCGCTTGGTCGCCCAGGCAACCGACGGCGTGCCCGAGTGCATCGAGGTCGAGGGCCAGCCCTTCTGCCTGGGCGTGCAATGGCACCCCGAGTACACCTGGCAGACACTCGAGTCCGACTTTAACCTGTGGAAGTCGTTTGTCGAGGCGGCGGCCGAGGTTAAGCGAGCCCGCTAGCTCGCAAACCACTCAGGTTAAAGCCTCCTAAGCCAGGGGGGGCGGACACCAGCCACGGTACCCGCCCCCCTGTATTTGGTATGCTCGGTATGATCATCCCTCGCAAAAAGTCAAAGAAATCTCGACCGCAATCGGTCGACGGTAAAGCAGATGGCTAAAACGCTCGCTACGTTTATTAGACAGTCAATTAAAATCGAAACGCATTGGCCATTCCCCAACGGGGTCACACCGCAAGTCCACATGAGCATCGAGGACGGAAGCGGAAGCATGGAATCGACTCCGAGCTGTATGTAGATCGCTACGACGTTGACAAGCAACAACATGCCAATGGGACCGAAGCCAGACCCAAAATAAGAAACAACGATCACGCTAGAGACCGTGTATGCCAGGCAGACGACACTGGTCAGAAGAAGTCGATAGCAAAATATATCTAGGTTGAAATACTGTTGTGCATCCGAAACGATCGCGCAGTTAAGACGGTACAAAACGACGCTCGACAGGACAAAGGTGCCCAAAAGGGCGAAAGAAGACAGCATCGCTCGCGCAACGATAGCGCACACACGCTTCCCTCCCCGAGCCTCCGACAACCCCCACGGTTCCTCAACAAAGCCCGAACTGACAAAGCACGGAACAATGCAAGCCGCGATGAACGGAAAGAACAATGCGTGAGCCAACGGGGCCACGTTGAACAGCAGACCGCGAAAAACCTCTGCATTACCAAATAGAAGGACATCCTCTGCCGATAGCCGAAGCGTCGGGTCTGGGAAAAAGCCCAAGAAACTGTTCTCACGGAGGCTACAGAACCACATCGGGAAAGAATTAAGCTGCGATACCACCATGCACGCATAAATTGCCAGGATTAAGGCGTATGCCCATTTGCTCACATGCTTCAATTCTGAATGGAGGAACCTTTTAATCTGACGAGCCATTGAGCACACCTCCGACATGACAGGTCACGAGAGTGTAAATCAATACCGATAGACAGCCGGCTGCCGCGCCATACCCCAGAAGCGTGAGCTGGCCCATATCGCTATACCCAAGGGCACATCCGACTCCAAGGTACGGCCCCGGAAGGAGGAAGATCCATCGCAAAGATGGTATAGGCGCCTGAAGGAAGGCTCCGTAGAGCGTCAGGCTCATGACAAATCCAATTATCACCGCAGCCCCGCTAAATACAGCGCTGCTTGTGATCCGATAGATGGTCACCGTCTCCAACGCAACCGATATCACCAATACGGCGTTGATTAACATCGCAGGCAAAAATGCAGCCAGCATTCCGTGCGTGCAGTTTTGTCCCCCACGTATTATGGCTATTGCAAGCAGAAGAAGGCAAAGCACGCTATATGCTGCGACAATCATTAAAGCAGACGAAAGCACGTGTGCCAGAGCCCCATTAAAGCGGGCGAGGCCTCTTGCCGAAGAAATTCGGTACCCCTCTTTATAGCCATGCTCCTGTAAAAGCACCAGACAAATGATGAGTGGGACGAACAGGGATGTACCGGCAAAAGCACTGCGCGCAAGGGACTCGTCAGGCGCAGAAGGGTCGATTACATTCCAGATGAAACCAATATCCTCCCCACAAACGCCATTGCCAAAGGCTAGCAACGTTGCTCCGTTATTTAGGATGACGCCAAAGAGAAGACCGAACGTCAACATAAGCGCAAGACCAAACTGCGCCGGGAACATTCTGTGCAAACGCATCAAATCTGCCCTTATGGGACGAATCGCCTGCTTCATAGCGAGACCGCCTTCATCAAGCGCCTGTAATACTCTTTTAGGGACGACGCCTCATCCCTTATGACATCCATCGATTCTTTTTTCAGTAGTTCACCGTCATGGATAAACACGCAACTTGTTGCAACCGATGCCAACTCATCCAAATCATGGCTAGAGATGAGCATGGTCTTGCCCTGTTCTCGATTCAATCGGCCGATAAGGGCCCATATATTCTCGATACCCAGCGGGTCCAACCCATTTGCCGGCTCATCAAAAATAAGCAGGTCAGTGTCACCCAACAAGGCCGTAGCTATATCCAGCCGCCGTTTCATTCCCAGAGAAAAACTGCTCACGCTCTTTTTCTCTTCGATGTCCAGTCCAACCAGGCTCAAAACGCGAGGAACCTCACGGCTCTCATCGAGCCCCCATTCCGCACATCGGATTTGAAGATTCTCAACCGCACTGAGGGACTGGTATGTTCCGCTGGAATCTGGCACATAGCCGACACGCGCCCGCATCAGGCTAAGCTCTCTTTTTGACTTGCCTCCAAAGAGCTCCACACTCCCCGATGACGGCTCACAGAGGCCCAATATGATTTTAATGAGCGTGCTTTTGCCCGCCCCGTTCGCTCCAACAAGGGCACAGAGCTCAGACTGATGTACCTCGAAGGAAACGTCATGCAAAACACGTCGTTTCCCATAGCGCTTTGACACCTTTGATAGCTTTATCGCTGATGCGTTCATATCGTTCCCCCTTTCTCTTATCGTATTTACTTTTAGTTATTGTTTGTCGATAACTTCTATTTGTCAAGATAATCTCAAAAGATAGAGCCCGTGTTAAACACGGGCTCTATCGCACTGATATTTCGTTTTAGCTTTTCGCCTTATGCTACTTCGTCGCTCAAATCGACAGCAAAGACTGATGTCGGAAGCGACGCCTCGTTGCCTCCGCCATCCCGCATCTGTCTCACGACATTTTTTGCACGCTCGACAATAAGCTCCTCAAGCTCTTTTTCGCTCACACGCTGAATAATATCTCCCGGTTGACAATCAAGTTCATCACAGATATCGAGAAGCGTCTTTAGGCGAATAGCTTTTATCTTTCCGTTTCTTAGCTTTGAAATATTAGCCGGAGTATGCCCCGTCGCCCGGATCAGATCGGCACTGGTCTTTCCAGTCTTAAGCAGCTGCGTCTCAAGCTCGATGATGAGATAGCTCATGTTTCCTCCTACACAAGCTCGTCAGACTGCTCTTGGAGCAGCGAGGCATAACTCCAGATCGCCGAGATAAACAAACAGACAACCGCGCCGATAAACGACCCCGCATCAAAGGTAGCGCCTTGGCAAATCGCAACAACGAAGGAATGAGGCACGATGTAAAGCTCCAGTCCGCCAATGGTGAGATCGACCGATTCATAGGCACCAACAAGCGAAACCGCGGCGTTAACAGCAAAGGCAAGTGCAAGAACACGGATAAGCCGCACATGCGCCTTGGTAAAGGGCGATACGCCCCGCGAGATGTTACGGCTGATCCCGCACATAACGACAAGCGAAATACCTGCGACAAGCGCCATGCACAGTCCGCTTGGGATGACGACGCGCCCGCCGTCGAGAAGCGTCACGACACCGAAAGAATCGACAGAAGCAACGTTTGCAATCGCATACCAGATCACGTAAACAACCAACGCGACAAAAGCGACGAGCATTCCCGTAAAAACGACCGTCATGCAAAAGCCAAGCTTCCTGATACTTTCGCGCGCCTTGGCCATACGTTGAACGCTGTTGGACATACACTCACCCTCATTAACCCTATCGTTATTCGAACAGTTTATCGAACAACGATATGGATTGCATGCGGAAAGCCCCACCAGTGCGCATAGGCCATTCACTAACCAGAAGGGGTGAGAGTGGATAATCTCCCACTTTGAGGCCGCCACCGGGCCTAAAACGGGAGATTATCCACTCTCATAGTCATCAAAGCTCGCGAGCTCTTACTCGGCTGCCTCGCGCAGGGACGACATCGTTGCCGCATACTGCTGTCGCAACGCATGCAGCCCATCGCGGGCACCGTCAACGGTATGGGCATCGCGCAGTGCCTCGGTCACCACAACCGCCGGCTCGTACAGATTGTCGAACCCCAGGTTCTGGCTCACGCCCTTGAGCGTATGCACGGCCATAAACGCACTCTCGGCGTCTCCTGCCGCCATAGCGGCCTCGAACTTGTCCATGCTCTCGTCATCCAGGAACTTAAGGGCAAAGCGGGCGAGCATCCCCTCGCCCATCAGCCGAACGGATGCGCCATCGTAATCGGCGCCGATCTTCTCATACGCTTCACGCATGGAAATCATGGAATGAAACTCCTTCGATCAAACTAAATCGTGGGAAACGCGACGACGTCGGCAGGGCGTGCCAGCGTTTCGGCAATACGGTCCTGTACCTCGAGCAGGCAGTCGAGCAGTAGCGGGTTAAACTCACCGCACTTGCCGTCCAGAATCATCTGAATCGCTTCCTGGTGCGGGATGGCATCCTTGTACACGCGCACGCTCGTGAGCGCATCGTATACGTCGGCCACCGAGACCACCTGCGCGGCAATGGGAATGTCGTCGCCCTTAAGGCCGTCGGGATAGCCCTTGCCGTCCCAACGCTCGTGGTGCCAGCGCGCGATCTGGTATGCGTACTCCAACAAGGAATTGCCGGCATGCTGGCGGCCCAACTCAAGCAGCATATCTGCGCCGAGGGTGGTGTGGGTCTTCATGATCTCGAACTCCTCGGACGTCAGGCGTCCGGGCTTGTTGAGAATCGCATCGTCGATCGACATCTTGCCGATATCGTGCAGCGCCGAGGCCATAGCAATCGTGGAACGCTGCTCGTTGTCGAGCGGGAACTTGTCGCTGCGATGCACCAGGCAGCCCAGCAACAGCTCGGTCAGCTTTTCGATATGCGTGACGTGCAGGCCACTCTCGCCGTTACGAAGTTCCATGACGCCGGCCATAATATCGATGAGCATGCGGCTGTTCTTAACGCGCGCGTTGTACTGCTGAGACAGCAGGTTTGTCAGGCGACGCTGCTTGGCATACAGGCGGATGGTGTTACTCACGCGGCGGCGCACGACGCGCGCATCAAACGGGCGGTTGATGTAGTCCGAAGCGCCCAACTCGTAGGCGCGCAGCACCACGTCGTCGGAATCTTCACTCGAGATCATGATGACGGGCAGGTTATCGGCGACAGACCGGTGCGACAGGTCGGCTAGTACCTCAAAGCCGCTCATGCCCGGCATGACAATATCGAGCAGCACAAGCGACAGCTCATCACCATAACGGTCGACCATATCGAGCGCCGCGCGGCCGTTGTCAGCCTCCAGGACGTGATACTCGCCCTTGAGCATCTCGTTGAGGATGACACGGTTCATCTCGGAGTCATCGACAATAAGGATCGAGGGCTTTTGGCTTTGGAAAGTCGCGATTGCGTCGTTGTCGGTCACGACCGTACCGGGCTTTGCCTTGGCGTGGCTCAACAATTGGACCGCGCGGCTAACGCCCTCATCGACCGTCTCACCATTGATGCGAACACCGCCCACGCATGCCGTAAGGCTGACGTGCTCATGGCCCGGGACGATCGTGGCATGAACGGCATCGGATACATGGCGCAGGCGACGCGCAAAGTCATCGGAGGGGATATTGGGCATGACGGCCACGAACTTGTCGCAGCCAAGGCGCACAAGCTCGTCAGTCGAGCGAATGCTGCCGCGAATGGCCGCCGCCACAGCACCGAGCGCAAGGTCGCCGGCATGACGACCGCACGTATCGTTGAAGACCCTAAAATCATCGAGGTCGATCATCGCCACGCCGGCGTTCATGCGGGCGCTGCGAAGCTTTTCCTCGTAATATCGGCGATTGCGCACGCTCGTCAGCACGTCGGTATAGGCAGGGTCCTCTTCTGCGGCCTCTTGCTCATCGATCGGACGCACCATCAGCAAAACGTGAGGCTCGCCCTCAACCATCAAAGAGCGAATGCGAGCACGGTACTCGACACCGTCGTTGAGCAGCCGCTCCGATATCTCATCGGAACCTGTCATAGCCTCAAGACTTGACTGGCGCAGGCAAGGGCACCGATCACCGGCAAGCAGGCAGTTGCGATCGCTCTTGACCTGATCGGCCGACAGCAGACGCACCACGGGGTAGATCTTCGCGGCACGGGCAACCTCGGCGGCAGCCTCCTCGTCGCTTAGATTGGCCTCGTGATTATTGAGCATATGGGGCCCCTTCAATCGTTGCGTTTGATAGCAGTTGGTATCAAATGGTACAAGGGTAGCATCTTGTCGATGCAGGTTAGCACGTGAATACCGTTACATTTTCATGAGTTGGCAGACGGTATGTTTGGGACTGCGGACGCGAGGTTTTTGGGGGATTTGCTAACACCGCCGAAACGCTTGCGAGTGTCGGCCGTTTTGGTTGGCGCGACTGCTACGACCCCAGGATTCCGCGGACGGCCTGGGCCGCCGGCGCCGGGCGATCGCGCAGGCCGTTATGCGCTCCAGGAATCGTCACGAGCGGGCAGTTCAGGAGCTCTGCAGCCGCTCGCGTGCCCGCCTCGCGGGTCGTGCCAATCGAAAGCTCGCCCAAGAGCACGGCCGCCATAGCCTTTGATGCGCGAACGCAGTCCCAATCGGGAACGTAAGTCATGTTGATCCCGTATTCGTTTGCCATAAAGCTACGCCCATTGCGCAGAGCGTGCCTGGCTTCTGCTTCGGTTGTCCTAGGGGCCTCGGGATCTGGGTCGCCGATGGCACCCAGGAAGGCCCTCAATGCCCTCGAGACCTTCCCCGCTGCAATCATGTCGAGCAAAACAGGAGCCGCGCCCAGGCCAACGCCCTCGCCCGTCACGGCGGGCTCATGCAGGATCGCACGCGAGACGACAGCCGGGTTTGTACGAAGAAGCTCCAGGGCAACCAGCGTACCGGCACTGTGCGCGAGCACGTTTGCCGGAGCGCCGACGTACTCGATTACGGCTTGCAGATCGGCGGCCTGAGCGGCGAGGTCATAGAGGCCGTCCGCACCATCGCCGCTCCCACCGCAACCGCGACGGTCGTAGGTAATTACGCGGTAGTCGCGGCTGAGCTCGCGGGCGATACCGTCAAAAAAGACGCCATCGACGCAGGCTCCGTGCACGCATACCAGAGCAGGCGCATCGGACGGCACGTCCGGGCCGGCATACTCGCGACATGCAATCGTGGTGCCCTCATTCTCAACCGTAAAATCCATACTGTGTCCCCATCGTCAATGGCGCCAGACCGCGCCGAGGTGCGACTCGACCGGTCTGGTGCCATGTTACGCATACTTAAATGCGTTTACTGTACCCGACTCGCGCCCTTTCATGACAGGGTTCCGGAAGTGCGGGGAAAAATCGAAAACCGGTAAGCACAACTGGTTTTTTGTCAACAAAACCCCAGGTCACAGATGGCCAAAATGGTTGTCTGGTCGGCAAGTTCTCGGTTTTCCCCTCACTTCCGAAATATGGCTTTGCGAGACTCACGTCGGTCGGTCCCATGGGCCAGAAACAGTGGGTTCAAAGCGCTGGATGGAATCATCGCTACCCCCTCTCGCAACAAATCCCGAATGTATGGACCGATAGAAGGCAAAAAAGACCGGACAATCTTGCAAAAGACGTCCGGTCTATACGAAATCAAGTTATTGCGCCAGCACGATAGCCGTAGCCAGGTCCCGCTCGTTGGTAATGGAGACAAGCAACTCGGTTACATCAGCCTCGGCGAGCACCGACGCAAGTGGTCCCGCGAGCGTGATATGCGGTGCGCCGCTAACATCTTCCAGTGTTTCAACGATCCGTAAGTCGAAGCCTTCGGTCGTAAGGCCTGCCAAAGCCTTGAACGCCGCCTCCTTGACGGCAAACTTGCCGGCGAGGACTTGAGCCGTATCATGCCTTAAGGCAGCCTGGGTACATTCGGCCTCGGTGAAGGTGCGGCGAACGAACGCCCCGTCCAAGTCGGAACAAAGTCGGCGCATCTCCTCAATATCGACCGTATCGATCCCTATACCTTTGACCATGTCGGGCCCATCTTTCAAAATCGAAACAACAGCGACGTTTCAGGATAATACCCCGCACCCAAACCAAAGAACACCGCGCATATACGACCGCTCGCTGGCACGGACAAAGATGTCCCAATGGAGGGTGTCGAAGCAGGACAAACCCGTCGGCACCGTCCCGCACCTCATATCCCCAACGCCGTTGACGTGCGACTTTGCACCGAGCCGACATCCGCGACCTGTGCTTCTGTCGCCCCCTTCTTCATGCAGTCGTACCTCACCGAAGGGACGAACCTTTGAAGCTTGGAAGACGCACTTTGGCGGTCCTTCTTGACAAAAATCTCTATTTACGACGCAGGGCAAGCATGCCAAAGGCAAAGCAGAGGACCATGCAGACGACGGACAGGCCAAACATGAGCGTGAAGCCACCGGGCAGATCGATCACAAAGCCCCAGAAGATCGAGGCGACCGCGCTGCCAAGAGCTCCAGCGATCGACACACGCGAGTAGATGTTGGCGTAGTCGAGCGACCCAAAGGCGGAGCGCACCAACAGCGGCGTCTGTACCGTAGTGCACGCGTAAACAAAGCCAAAGGCGAAGGCGCCCACGAGCAGGGCCACGCTGATTCCGGGGACGAGCGCCATGAGGGCAACGCCCACAATGCCGCAGGCCACGCCAAGCAAGAGCCCGAGCTTGGCCGACTTGTCGTTAACCACGCCGAGCACGACCTTGCCGATCGCTTGGCCCGCCATGCAGGCGCTTGCCACCACGCCCGAGATCGCAGCGATCGCAGGTGCGGAGTCAGCAAACGAGAGACAGTACGACGGCAGGAATTGATAAACCGTCTGGTTGACCGTAATGACGAAGGAGAACACGACAAGCGCAAAGAACGCAGGCGTGCGCATGGCCTGTGCGGCCATCATGCCCTGCTCGGTGGAAGCGGCGGCCGCACCTTCAGCTACGTCCCCATGCTCGGAGGCAGTGTCCTCGGCGCCGTAGGGAAGCAGGCCCTTGTCAGCCGGCTTGGAACGAACCACAAGAAACGTAAACGGCAGGGCGACGATAAGCACAATCAGACCGAAGATCAGATACCCCATGCGCCAGCCCTCGGCACCCGACGAGATCAGCGCCGTACCGAGCGGGTTAAAGACGACGCCGCCGATACCGGTAAACGCCATGCAGAGGCCCACGAAGAAACCGACCCTCTTCTTGCACCACGCGTTGATGAGCGTGGGGACGGCGAGATAGATGAGCGGCGCCGTACCGATACCAAGCGCTATGCCCGCGATATAGAACATCCAGACAGCGGTGAAGCGCGACATGGCGACAAGCGCGATGCCATCGAGGGCGACGGCAGCCGAGAGCACAGCACGCGTGTCGAATCGGCTCATAAGCTTGCCCGCAACCGGCAACATGAGCATCATCGCCAAGTTGAGGATCGAGAAATACATGGTGAACGATGCACGGGCGACGCCAAAATACTCGCTCACCGGGGTGAAGAAAATGCCGGCGCAGCTCAGCACGAGCGCGCACGGGATACCGGCGATCACGATGCCGGCAGCCACGATTAAGTATGCGTAGTGAAACCCATCGCGGCGGGCGGGGGCCTGAGCCCCCGCAGCAGAAGTTGCTCCCTGTGACACCGCGTCCCCCTTAGGCCTCGACATCGGCGAAGGCGCCGGGCATCGTGAAACCCTTCCAAGAGGGCTCTCCGGTGAAGGTCATGACGTCCTCGGTGCCCTCGAGCGCACGGATGGCGCCGGACGCGAGGGCGTCCATCTCGAAGTCGCCACCGTAGATTTTGACCGGCGCGATCCACTCAACGCGCTCGCGCACATAGCCGGTGAAGTACGGGTCATTGGAGACGCCGCCGGTGAGGACGATGCCGTCGACTTTGCCCTTGAGCGCGGCCGCGAAAGCGCCAATGTACTTGGCAACCTGGTAGGCCATGGCGTCATAGACGACCTTCGCCCACTCGTCGCCCTCCTCGATGCGCTTGCAGATGATGCGGGCATCGTCGGTGCCGCACAGGCCCACGAGGCCGCCGGTCTTGCCAATCACGCCGTCCATCTGCTTCTTGACGGCGCCCTCGGAGAAGGCGAGCTTGACGACGGGCTTGAGCGGTGCATCGCCCGAGCGGTTGGGCGCAAAGGGGCCGGAGCCCTCGAGCACGTCGTTGGTGTCGATCATGCGACCATGGTTGTGGCAGGCCACGGAAAGGCCGCCGCCCACGTGCGCGACGATGAAGTTGCCCTCGGCATAGGTGGTACCGAGCTCGGCAGCGCAGCGAAGGGCGCATTCCTTCTGGTTGAGGCAGTGCACGTGGCTCTTGCGGTAGACACCGGGATAGCCGGTGATACGGGCAACGTTCTCGAGTTCGTCGGTATCGGGCTGGTTGACAGCGTAGGCAGGCTTGCCCACCTGCTGGGCAAAAGCCTGCAGCAGCGGCGCACCTAAAATGGCAGGATGGTTGACGCCGGCGTTCATGACGTGGTCGCAGACCGTATCGTCAATCGCAAAGATACCACCGACGGTGGGACCCATGGCGCCGCAGTAGCCGGAGAACGCATCGATGTCCTCGAGCTTGATGCCGTGCTCCTCAAGCGCGGCAAGAATGGTCTCCTTGCGGTATTCGAACTGGTCGGCAGCCTGGTCGAAGCGGGCGAGCTCCTCGGCCGGATGGGTGACGTTGAGACGGAACAGAGCCTCGGTGCCTTCGAACACGGCGACCTTGGTGGAGGTGGAACCCGGGGAGAGGGTCAGGATCTTGTAACTCATGAAAGCTTCCTTTCTATCTGGGAAAACGAATCAACAGGGGCAAGCGGTGTTATCGAGAATGAAAATGGAGGCTCGGTGACGGAGGCTGGCGGCGTTACCGGCTAGCGGTTTTGGATTGCGAAAAGCACAAGCGACGTCACGTAGCCGATAAGCATGAGCTGGATATACGTCGCGAGCCACGCGGAGACGACATCGCCACCCGCCGGCGTCTGGATCAGAGCCATGGTGAAGGAGATGCACGTCACGAAGACGAAGTTCTCGACAAAGACTTGGACAATGGGACGCCAACGGCGCTCTCCCGCCCATCCGGTCACCGCGACGGCAAACCCGGGAACGGGCAGTACGAGTTGCAGCAGCACATTGGTGAAAAACGCCGACGCCACGCCCGGATACCAAGATTGAAATGCGATCTCGGCACCGCCGATGAGCATCGCCGAAGTGTTGATAACCAACGCAAGCACGAGGTCGCAGAGGATGGTCGCGATATTCCATTTGCACATGGCAGCTACTCCGGATCTTCAAGGCCGGGAAACGGCACGTCATGGCATGCCGGCCCGAGCAGATGTTCAAGGGACGTTTTGACGGCGCGGGCCGCAGCATGTTGGAACCCACGGGGCCGTGCGGCGACGGTCTCGGGCATCGAGATGGCGCGGAACGTCTCCATATCGGCCGCGTCCTCGATGTAGCCGTGGTAGACGCCCGCGACGGGATTCCAAACGCCAGGCGCACCCGCATCGGTCATACGGCGGCACAGCGTCTCCGCCTGAGGCAGGAGCGCATCACCCTCGACCGGGCAGAACACTGTGGGCGGCAACGCAGCGAGCTCGCCATCCTCTGCATACACGGGAGACATCAGCGGATCGGTCTCGTCACGCCCCCCCGCATACATCGCCGAGAACGCGGCCATCTTGTCGACCGGCAGGTCGCAAGCACGTACGCCGTTCGGATCGATCCGCTCGGCCACATCGAGACATGGATAATGAAGCGCCAGACCCGAGACAGGTGGAGCCGAATTGTCGCGCTGAGAGAGCAGGGCGTAGGCGACGGCCAGGTTCGCTCCGGCACTGTAGCCCATGAGCACGACATGGGCCGGCGCGACCTCGACCTCACTGCCGTCGACGATACGCCGGACCGTGCCCGCCACGTCGTTGAGTGCGGCGGGGAACGGATGCTCCGGCGCCAAGCGGTACTCGATCCCCACGACGTTGACATCGAAGGTGTCGCGCACCCAAGCGCGTAACGCATCACCCTTGCGGGCATCGCCGAGCGCGAAGCCGCCCCCGTGGAGTTCGAACACCACAGGTCGGGGTGCCGTGCCAGCCGCACGATGTAGCCAACAGCCGCTTGCGCAACCGAGTTCGGTCTCAGGCGTCAGCCACTCCCCCGTCATGGCTCGGGCATCGAGAGTGCGCTCGGTCTGACGGCGTAGATACGGAAGCGCTGCCGCGAAGCCGCCCACGCCCATATCGGCTATCAACGGGCCGAGAGGACGAGCATCGCGATGTCGCCGACAATCTCGTCGACCGTGGCGCCGCGCGAACTATCGGCGACGGGGCGCTTAAAACCCGAAAGACTGTGGCCGTAAGCCGCACCGTGGGCAAAGCGCTGGATCAGCTTGACGGCGATGTTCGCGGCGTTGAGATCGGGGAACACGAGCACGTTAGCACGGCCGGCCACGTCGCTCTCGCGCTTGACCTTCTTGGCGGCGACAGCCGGATCGATCGCGGCGTCGAGCTGAAACTCGCCGTCGATAGCGAGATCGGCGCGACGCTCGCGAGCGATCTTGATAGCCTCGTCGACGCGGTCAACCGAGGTTCCGGCACCGGACCCATCCGTGGAGAACGACAGGAACGCCACGCGGGGCTCCCATCCCATCATGGCCGCGGAACCGTCGGCGGCGGCGATGGCGATGGACGCCAGCTCCTCGGCCGTGGGCTCGGGGTTGAGACCGCAGTCGGTAAAGCAGATGACGCTGCCCTCGGGACCCTCGAAGCCCGGGGTGTCGACAAGCGCGAAGATGCTCGGAACATCGACACCCTCGGCAAGGCCGATAATGGTCTGTGCCGCCATGAGCACATCGCCCGTGGTGTTGACGTGGCCGCAGAACGTGCAGTCGACGTCGCCCTGCTCCTCCATCATCATGGCGTAGTACATGGGGTTCTTGATCTTGCGGCGGCTGCCCTTGGCGCTGATGAGACGCGGGCCTCCGGCCATGTAGCGCTCGGCGAGCACATCGGCCTCAGCCTCGTCAGTGTTGTCGACGATCTCCATGCCCTCGAGCGACACGCCAGCACGCGCAGCGGTCTCCTCGATCACGGAACGCGGGCTCACGAGGACCGGGGTACCGATACCCTCGTCGAGCACGCGGCGTGCGGCGAGAAGGGTCTTCTCTGCCTCGCACTCGGGAAGCGCCACACGCTTGGGCGCGCCCTTGGCGTCCTCGATGAGCTTTTCGATCAGGGTTGCCATCTTGTCTCCATCCTTTCGCAGTGAGTTGAGGCGATGCAGCCTCGCTATGGGATCCGAACCTCTGCCAGATCCCATAACGGCGCTGCAACGATTAGACGGGGCGACGGCAGATCGCCGCCGCCCCAGTGCGAACTACATCGAGAGGGTGTCGTCGATGAGCTTCGCAGCGTCGGCGAAGGTCTTGCACTTGTTGAGCTGCATGAAGGGCACCTCGACCTCGTACTCGTCCTCGAGTGCAGAGGCAAATTGGACGACGTTCACGCTCTTGCAACCCAAGTCGTCGACAAAGGAGGTCTCGGCCGAAAGGCTGTCGCGGTCGCTACCGAAAATCTCAACGGCCTTGTCCTTAAGAATGTCGATAACCTCTTCCTGGAATTCGTTCATGATGTGTTCCTTTCCTTGTGGGACTGGATGCCGGGCGATCGCTCGGCTAGGTTTACAAAAGCTTGTCTGGCGGCTGCGGCGTTCCGGCTCAATGGATGCGCAGCTGCTAGGCGGCTACTCTCCGCGGATGTTGGACGCGATCTGCTTGTAGGGCAGCGCGATCACGGGGACGAGCGCGATGAGGCAGATAACGAAGACCGCGAGCATCACGTTCTGTGGGCCGGCAACAGCGGAGACAGTCGACATGACCGAGACGCCGGCAAAGTTGAGCACGTTGAAGATGACTTGGATGGGCGTATAGGCAACCTCGAAATCAGCGCGGCCGTAAATGGAGGCGGTAAGCGACATGCAGACGTTTGCCGCACCCGAGAGACCGAACATGAACATGCCCGTTGCCACGGCGCAGACGACGGAGTTCACACCGCCGAGCTTCACCAAAAGACCGCCGATACCCAGCACGCAAATCACGACGAGCGTGGTCTTCTTGGTGCCGATCTTTTGGTCGAGTACGCCGATCAGATAGTGGCCGAGCAGACCGATGGGCCACATGGAGGATAGGAGCACGACGCCGAACATCGGGTCCTGGCCATAAGAGGCGAGCGTGGGAACGAGCAGGGCGATCGTACCGGCGCCGACCATCATGGGAAGGCCGGTTCCAAGACCGATAAGCCAGGTCTGCGGGGTCTTGAGTACGCGAGCGGTAGTCCAAGGACTCGTCTTCTTGTACTCCTGCGCCGCCTTGAACTCGGCCTCGAGCTCCTCGCGGCTCACGGACTGGTCGTTATCGGGATAAGCGCCCGCCTCCTCGGGGTTGTTCTTGACAAAGAGGAAGACGACAACGGCCGTGATCGCAACGATAGCGGCCATAGCCCAGAAGAAACCGGAGATGCCAAAGGCGCTTCCGGCAAACCCCAAGATGATGGGGTTGAGCGTCGCCGAGGAGATGGTCATGCCCATGGTGGCGATACCCATGAAGGCACCCTTGGTACGCGGGAACCACGATGATCCGAGGAGTCCTACGCCGATGGTGGCGTAGGCGACCATCGAGAAGTTGAAGATCACAACGCCCGCGGCAAAGACCTCGAACGTGTGGGCGCACGCCAGCACGGCAAAACCGATAGCCGACCCGGCAAGGCCGATGACCGAAACCATCTTGGCGCCGATCTTGCGGCCGAGCGTGCCGAAGAGCACGACAGCGATCAGGCTGATCCAGCCGGCGATGGTGATGACATAGGACATGTCGGTCTGCTGCCAGCCGTACATCTCGTTAAAGAGGCCGAACAGCGTGTTGGTGGCCGCGTTCCAGAATGAATAGAAGTAGAAGAAGATGAAGCAGGCAATGGTGATGCCCCAACCCTTGGCGCCAAAATTGGGCAACCAGGCGTTGAATTTCTTGTTTTCTGCCATAAAAACGGCTCCCTAGATAAGGCGGGAGGCGGAGAGAGGCTAGACCCTCCCGCCGGATGGCGCCCCGGGACTTATGTCCCGGGGCCGTCAGGCACGCATGCGTGGAATGCGCACCCCTAAAAATCGTGAACGATCGCGCTCAGGAGACTTAGGCGCAATCGCCACGCCAGATGTAGTCGCCCACCTTGTATTTGGGGGGAACGACCGGGATCTGCAGGTAGGACTGGTGCTCGCCACCGGTGTGGATGACATGCATGCCGTCGCCGTTATCGGTCTTATGGTTCATATCGTTATCGTGGAACCACTCGGTCTTGATAAAGCGACCGGCGATGACGATCTGGAGCTTCTCGCCCTTGTGCCAGAAGCGGGAGTGCGGGTACATCTCGACGTCGACCGGCACGATCTCGCCCGGCTTCATGCGCTCCTCCTTCTCGTGGGAGTGCACGGGCTGGAAATCGCTCGCATACTTGGGATCGAGGTCGCGATGACTGCAGCGCAGGAATCCCCATGCGCCGCGGAAAGGAGCGCCCATGACGCGAATGGGTACGTAATTGCCCTCGTTATCGAGCTTGATGACCCAAGGGAAGAGATCCATGTTGTCATAACCGCGGCACTCGACGTTAAGGTGCAGCTTCATGAAACCAGTGATCTCGGTATCCTCGGTGAACTCGTAGGTGAACGTCGTGGTCTCGGTCTTGGGATCGTAGACGACCTCGGACTCGTTGGCGTACTCGTCAAAGCCCGCGGCAGCGTGCTCGGCATCGAGATAGAGCTTCTTGTACTCGGTGCGCTTGAGCGGGAAGGTATCCTCGGCGCGCTTGCTGGCGTAGTCGTAGTCATAGCCGTCCATGACGTCGATGCGCACGCGCGGCGTCATCTCCCAGCCATTGTGAATCTCCTTGCAGTAACGGTCGAAGAACTTGCGCACATCCTCCATGTTCTCCGGATTGTAGGTGTCGGGCCACTCAAAATCGCGGTGGGCGCGCATCCACTTCTTGGGCGAGCGAATACGACGGAAGCCCTCGAAGGCACCGCGCAGGTGATGGTGGACCCAACCGGCGGTGACGTACGTCGGGATGCGGATCTTGTTCCAGTCGACGATCTTATCCTTGTAGTAGGCGTTCATGAGCGGGTTCTCGGCCACCATCTTAGGGGTGTCCTCGATGTAGTTGTTGACGGCGAGCGCCTGGATGATGTGCGTCTCGTAATCGGGGTTGGGAATGCCGCCACAGAAGTAGGACTCACGGTAGAGATCGCCCTGGCCTTCCCAGGCGGCGAGGCAGGCGAGATGCGGCGGGCGCTGGGCGGCGATGCGCCAGTGAGCCATGCACACGCCGGAGTTGCCGATCATCGTGGCGCGACCGTTGCACCACTCCTGAGCGGTAACCCACTCGATGAAGTCATAGCCGTCCTGAGCGTCCTGAGAACCCCACAGGTAGACGTCGCCCTCGGAGTTGCCCACGCCGCGCGGATCGATGTTGGCGACGGCGTAGCCGTAGTGGCACCAGTAGCCGGGATCGGGCGCCTCAAACTTGGCATACTGCGACACGGTTTTGGGCGGCACGCCCATAAGCTGCCAAGAATCCATACCCTCGGAAGGGTTCTTACCAAACGGGGCAAAGACGCAGATGACCGGTACCTTCTCGGTGGTGTTGGCCGGACGGTAGATGTCGGCGTAAATCGTGGTGCCGTCGCGCAGGACACAGGCGACGTCGCGCTCGCACATGACGCCCGGAATCTCGGTCATATAGGTGTGCGGGTCGTACTTGGCGCAGAAGCCCATGGTGGCCACCATCTCGCCGTCACCGGCGGCCTCGGGATCCTCGCGCATCTTGCGCTTGATCTCATCGAGCTCCTCGCGGCTCTTGCCGGGGTTACCCTTGGCGAAGGGAACCTCGAACTCCTCGCCATCCTTGCCGAAGGTCATCTTCTTGTAGATGCCCTTGTACTCTTCTTCGGCCATAGAAAACGCTCCTCTCGTTGCGTAGCCCGAAAACGTTTTGTTCCGGGTTGTTTCCATGGCTTGCAGTATGCGGCGCAAGCGGTCGCACTTCACTGTTCTAGAGAACAATCTTCGCAACCGGAAGCGCAGATGAGCGGTCGAAAATGAGCAATGAACGGTTTTGCTCAATACCCGTAATGGAATTATTCGGCATGTTATTGGTATCTTAGTGAAATAATACCTGCACCGATAGGAGCTACATGGAGCTTAGCGAGCTGTTGAATGAATTGGACTTCAGCACAATCAATATCGTGAAAGATGGACTCCATGACCGATCTTTCAGCGGAATGACCTTGCTTTCTGGTTCCACGGCCGCCACGCTCGATGACGTCGACATCGTTTTTTTCGCTGAAGCATCCTATTTCAACATGCTTCCCGAAGAGCTGCGGCGGGGGCGCGCGTTCTTCCTGCGTCTCGATGAACCGCTGAAACCGCTTTCGGGCAACCTGTTCATCGCGACCGTCCATGAGTTCCGCCAATGGATCGAGGCGTTCGAGACGGTATCGTACGAATTCCGCGAACTCCAAAAGAAAAAGGACATGGTCATCTCGATGACCGATCTCGTCAACCGCGGCGCGACCCTCAAAACCCTGCTCAACGTCGCAGCCTCGGCCGTAGGTGCCCCGGTCTCGGTGCTCGACAACTCGCTCACTTACATCGCGGTCTCCGACAACTTCCCTTCCTTCGTCACGCATGGCGAGGACACCAGCGACAACACCGTCCCCATCAACGCGTTCCCGCTGCTGAAGGCGAAGGGGCTGACCAATATCCGCAAGCCGTTCGATCTACGCGTGTTCGACTGGACCGACGATGACGGCAACGTCTACACCAACCATTACGCCCTTATCCACGCAGGCGACACTATCATCGGCTCGATGAGCTTCTTCACCCAAGGACGGCGCCTGCGCCCCAGTCGCACGGCCATGCTCCCCACGATCGCGCAGATCGTCAGCATCCAGATGCAGCGCAGCGATGCCTACACACTCAACAAGACCCTCTATTACGCGCGTCTGTTCAAGCTGTTGGAATCGGGTCTGGAACTCAACGATATGGATCGTCTACGCAAGCAGTTCTCGGTGTTCGGCTACAAGCTCAAGCCGCGCCTGCACATGCTCTGCGTCGACTTTTCGCGGCAGCTGCTCGCCTTCGACAGTGTGAAGCCGTTGGCAGAACGCCTGCTCAACCATATCGAGAACGCGGTGTACACGATCAACCAGACGGAAATCCTGTTCCTTTCGAGCGTCGAGGGGCCCGGAGAGCGTTTCTGCGATGTCGACGCGCTCGAGCAGCAGCTCACGGGCACGGCGATCGTCATAGGAGCAAGCGCAGGATTCACCGATATTCACCAGGCAAAACCCCGTATCGACGAAGCAAAGCGCGCCATCGCCGTTGCGCGGCGCCTTGATATCCATCGGCACGTCTTTCCATACTCTACGTTCCGCCTTGACGATCTGGTCATCCATGTCGACGATCCGCACGTGATCTACAGCTGCCAGTTCTCGCCGCTCATCCGTCTGCTCGAGGAAGACGAGCGCGAGGGAACGGAGCTCGCGCTCACGTTATGGCGTTACCTGCAGGACCCATCACATCCCGCCGACGTGGCCGCCGAACTCTTCATCCATAAGAACACGCTCTACTACCGGCTCGACAAGATCCGGCAGATCATGGGCTGCGATTTCAAAGACGCCGAGACAATCGCCAACATCCAGATAACATTTCACATACTGCGGCTGCAGGGCCGGTTCGACCCCTCCAAAACACCGCTCGAGTAGATTGCGCGGCACTGCATAAAAATTATCGAGCAGACCGGTAACCACGTCGCTCACGTGCCCGACGGTATAGCCGTGCGCGCTCGCGCACTCAAAAATAGGATTGAACATCACGGGCGCAGATCCCCGCAAGACCGAAAGCAAGACATTTTGCTCGGGGCAAATTGTCTTGCTTTACGGTGGTAAGCTGATGCGAACACACATGAGGAGATTCGCCTATGTCTACGTTTTTAAATGCCAGCCCCATCTTTGGGCCCGTTCGCAGCCGTCGCCTGGGGCTTTCGCTCGGCGTCAATATGATGCCGGCTAGCGGCAAGATTTGCACGTTTGACTGCATCTATTGCGAGAACGGCTTTAACGGCGAGCGCCCGTGCCATGAGCCGTATAACACGGCCGCTGTGGTGCTCGACGCACTCGAGGCCAAGCTGCGCGAAATGGCGGCTGAGGGCGAACTCCCCGATGTGATTACGTTTGCCGGCAATGGCGAGCCCACTGCCGCTCCGGAGTTTCCGCAGGCCATCGCCGGCGCGGTGGCGCTGCGCGACGAGCTGGTGCCGAATACCAAGATCGCCGTGCTCTCCAACGGCACGCGCGCCGATCAGCCCGCCGTGCACGACGCACTCATGATGGTCGACGACAACATTCTTAAGCTCGATACGGTTGATCCGGCGTTTATCCAGCTGCTTGACCAGCCCGTCGGTCCCTACGACATTGAGCACCAGATCGAGACGTTCGCGAGTTTTGGCGGCCATGTCATTATCCAGACGATCTTTTTGACTGGCGAGTACCAGGGCAAGCCCCTCGATAACACCGGCGAGGAATACGTCGGCCCTTGGCTCGCAGCGCTCGAGCGCATTCGCCCGCAGGAGGCGACCATCTACACCGTGGCGCGCGAGACGCCGGTCGCTGGCCTTGCCAAAGCAGCACCCGAGGTCCTCGATGCCATCGCCGCGCGTGTCCAAGCCCTCGGCATCCCCTGCCAGGTGAGCTACTAGCGCGCAGCCACGATCTAGGCAGCCGGCCCCCCTCTCACCCCATCAGTTGCGGTGATATAGTTCCTGTTTATGCCGTTAAACCGCTTAAATCGGAACTATATCACCGCAACTCATATAGGTATGTTAGTGGGCTATACTAGCTGCGGATGAAAGGAAGTTAGCCATGTTTGACAAGGGACCTGTGCCCGGCCGCAACGACGCCTGCTGGTGCGGCAGCGGCAAGAAATATAAGAAATGTCACAGCGCCTTCGACGAGCGCCTCGAGCGCCTCTGGGAGGAGGGCTGGGAGGTTCTGCCCCGTACGCTCTACAAGACGCCCGCCGACATCGAGGGCATCAAGCGCTCGGCCGCCATCAATGTGGGCGTGCTCGACTACGTCGGCGAGCACATCGCCGCGGGCATGACCACCAACCAGATCGACCAGATGATCTACGACTACACCGTCGAGCACGGCGGCACGCCGGCCGACCTCAACTACGAAGGCTATCCCAAGAGCGTATGCACCTCGATCAACGACGTTGTCTGCCACGGTATCCCCTGCGATGCGGATGTGCTGCACGAGGGCGACATCATCAACGTCGACTGCTCTACGATCTTGGACGGTTACTTTAGCGATTCGAGCCGTATGTTCTGCATCGGCGAGGTCTCGGCCGAGCGCCAGCGCCTGGTCGACGTCACCCGTGCCAGCGTGGAGGCGGGACTTGCCGCCGTCAAGCCGTGGCTGCCGCTGTCCGTCATGGCCGAGGCCGTGCAAAAGACGGTCGAGGACGCCGGCTTTAGCGTGGTGCGCGAGTACGGCGGGCACGGCATTGGCAAGGAGTTCCACGAGGACCCGTTCGTGGGCTTTACCACCGAGGCACCCGACGTGGACACCATCATGGCGCCGGGCATGGTCTTTACCATCGAACCTATGGTCAACGCCGGCAAGCCCGATATCAAGATCAGCAAGGGCGACGGCTGGTGCGTGCGCACCAAAGACGGCAGTGACTCGGCTCAGTGCGAGGTACAGCTGGTCGTGACCGAAGATGGCTACGAGCTGCTGAGCTGGTAGCCGTACGGACGCCGGATGCTGGCGGGCGCACCCGTCTTGCATCCGGCGTTTTATTTGAACGTTTTGCCTGATAAAACCTGCCGAAATAAACCTGTCCCTTTTTGGCAGGTCGACCGGAGAGGACTGTCTGTGAACATCTTGGTTTTGCTGCCCGTCAACGATCGTCATCGCGCGATCCTTGAGTCGAGTGCTCCGGGCGAGGACTTTATCTATACGAGCGCCGACGCCGTCACACGCGAGCAGGTCGCCGATGCCGACGTCATCCTGGGTAATATCAATCCCGCCATGCTCACCGCATGCGAGCATCTCCAACTGCTGCAGCTGCAGAGCGCCGGCTATGACGATTATCTCGCCGCCGGCACCGTGCCGGCAGACGCCAAGCTTTCCTGCTCGGTGGGTGCCTACGGCCAGGCCGTGAGTGAGCACATGTTTGCGATGGTTCTTTCTATGATGAAGCGCCTGCCTGGCTACCAGGACCTGCAGCGCGAGCATCGCTGGGAGGACCTGGGTCCGGTTACCTCGCTCAAAAACGCCAACGTGCTGGTACTGGGCGCGGGCGACATTGGCGGCCACTTTGCCACGCTCTGCCGCAGTATGGGCGCGCATGTCCGCGGCATCAAACGCCATCCGCTCGTCTATCCCATCGTGTTTGAGGACATGGACGGCATGGACGCCCTGCCCGAGCGCCTGGCCGAGGCCGACGTCGTTGCGTCCTTTATGCCCAGCACGCCCGAGACCCGCGGCCTGGCGAATGCCGAGTTCTTTGCCGCGATGAAACCGGGCGCCTTCTTTGCCAACGGCGGTCGCGGTGACCTCGTGGTTGCCGACGACCTGGTCGCCGCCCTTGAGTCCGGGCACCTTGCCGGCGCCGCGGTCGACGTCACCGATCCCGAGCCGCTGCCCGCGACAAGCCCGCTGTGGGATGCGCCCAACATGCTCATCACGCCACACATTTCCGGCTGGTTCCACCTGGAGGCCACGCTCAACAACGTGGTGGATATCGCCGCCGAGAATCTACGCCATCTGCAGGCCGGAGAAACGCTCCGCTGCTGGATCGAGCACTAGTTTAGTTCCGGCGTTCTACCGAACGCCGGAACCCCTCGACGCTGCGAGCCCGCCAGAGCGGCAATCTGCCTTTCAATCGTCGGGCATGACCAGAAGGTCAATGCCCTCCTCTTTCAAGGCACCTTGCTCGCTCTGGCGGGCTCTCGCTGACTTTTGCTCTACCTGCGGAGTTTCGCTGGCGTCGACTTCATCTGCAAGCCTTAGCAGCTCCGTCTTACCGTTGGCGCTGTGACATTTGCCCAGATAGAACCTGCCAAAATTAACATCCCTCTTTGGCGAGTTTTAGAGCTCCACGCTTTCGGCACCGTTGATGGTTAGGTTGTGCTCGTAGAAGGCGGTGAGGGCGCGGATGGCGTACATTACGTCGCGGACGCCGCCGGTCTCGTAGCTTGAGTGCATGGCCAGCTGCGACAGACCAACGTCCACGGCGTGCATGCTCGCCTGCATGTTGGACAGGTTGCCGAGGGTGGAGCCGCCGGCCATATCGCTCTTGTTGGCGAAGGCCTGCGTGGGCACATCGGCGTCGTCGCAGATGGCCTGGAACACCGAGCGGCTAAAGGCATCGGTGCAGTAGTGCTGGTTGGCGGCTTCCTTGATGACAATGCCGCCGTTGAGCACGACCTGGTTGCGGGCGTCGCACTTCTCGGCGTGGTTGGGATGCACGGCATGCGCATTGTCGCAGCTCACGAGCATCGAAGCGGCAAGTGCGCGATGGTACGACTCGTCATCAAAGCCCAGCGACCCGTTAATGCGACGCAGCGCATCGGCCAAGAACGTCGACATGGCGCCCTGCTTGGTCTCGGAGCCAACTTCCTCGTTATCGAAGCAGCAGAAGACCGAGACGTCGTGCGCGTTCTCGGCACCCAAAAACGCCTGCAGCGAGGTGTAGGCGCAGGCGAGGTCGTCGAGTTTGGGCGTCGAGATAAACTCGTCGGCCCAGCCCCAAATGCGTGCATCCTGTCGGTTGACCAAGAACAGGTCGCGGCCCAGAATCTGCTCAGGCTCAACATCCAGTTCGTCAGCGATCAGGGCATCGAAGTCACCCTGCTTAAGCTCGCCGGCACTGATGAGCGGGCACAGGTCGACGGATCGGTTGGGAGCAAAGCCCTCGTTAACGCTGCGGTTCATATGGATGGCAAGGCTCGGGATGATAGCGACCTCGCGCTCAGTAGCGAGCAGGCGGCTCTCGATACGGTCACCCTCGCGCACCAGTACGCGGCCCGCGAGCGCCAGCGGGCGATCGAACCAGGTGTAGTCGATCATGCCGCCGTAGGCTTCGGTGTTCAGGCGCAGCGTCTCGCCCGCACCATCGAGCTCGGGCACAGCCTTGACCTTAAACGTGGGCGAATCACTGTGCGACGCCGTCAGCTGGAAATGATAGTCACCGGCAACGCCGTCCTCGCCCCACGTTGCGGCCAGGTCCTCGCCCACCTTAAAGGCGATGACACTCGAGGTATTGCGTTGCGTGTAGTAGCGACCGCCCGGCTCGATATCCCACGCCGAGTTCTCGGGCAGGTAGGTAAAGCCCGCCTCGTCGAGTTCGGCCATAATGGTCGCCGCCGTATGGAACATGCTGGGACATGCCTCGATAAAGTCGATGAGGTCGTTGGCGGCCTCGATATCGTCGGCTGTCACGTGCACGCGCTCGGGCGCTTCCTGATCCGTCATGCTCTCCCCTTTCGCTGGGTTGCTGGTCCCCTCCAGCATACCCCGCCGCGCCGGTGCCATGCCTTTCATTCCATGGTTAATCCCGCACCGCTCACCAAGTTGAACCGCTGCGCCCGCACACCTTTTGCGACAATTGCAGTAACAGGACGAGAGGAGCCGTCATGAAGCCACGCAATGTTGCCATCGCCTGCGGTGTCGCAGGCGTCGCCGTCGGCCTTGCCGCTGCCACCGGTATCGTTTACCGCAAGCAAATTAAGTCCGCCGCATCGCTCAAACGTCTGACCGATTATGCGGATGGCTATGACCTATACGCGATCGACATCGCCTACGGCTACGATCTCGACCGCATCATCGCCGCCGATGTGCGTGACGACCAAGCCTATATCGACGCCGTGCTGGCGCAGGTGTTGCCCGGCGTGCCGGCACATGTCCAGGCACCGCAGTTTGCCTGCAGCGCCTTTGCCGCCGTGGATGCCGAAGGACGTGTACGAACCGGTCGCAATTACGACTTTAAGGACGACACCTCGGCGCTGCTGGTGCGCAACCACCCGCGCGACGGCTATGCCTCCATCGGCTTTGCGGCCCTCAATAACCTGGGCGCCAACGCCCCGCTTGACTCCATTGCCGGACGCGCCGCCGCACTCATGGGCCCCTTCGCCCAGCTCGACGGCGTCAACGAATGCGGCGTGTCCATTGCCGTACTCACCCTGGATTCCAAACCTTGTGACCAGGACACGCAGCGCCCCGTCATCAATACCTCGCTCGCCATCCGCCTGGTACTCGACCGCGCCGCCACTACGCAAGAGGCCGTCGACCTACTTTCCGCCTATGACATGCACGCCATGGCCGGGCGCGATTACCACTTCTTTATCAACGACGCCACCGGTGACGCGCGCGTGGTGGAATGGGACCCGCGCGATCCCGACCGCGCTTTCAAGGCAACGCCCGTGCGGCAAGTCACAAACTTCTACGCCTGCTACGGCGACGAGGTGCTTCCCAATCAAAAGAATGGTGAGCTGGGTCACGGCAAGGAGCGTACACTCGTCATCGCCGATGTCCTTGACGCCCATGCCGGCGCCCAAGATGAAACGGCAGCTTGGAAAGCCCTACGCGCCGCGGCGCAGGAACCCAATCCGGAAGACATTACGAGCAACACGCAGTGGTCGGTCGTCTTTGATAACACCGAGCCCGCCGCCGCCATTACGCTGCGCCGACATTGGGGCGATGTCGACGCCTTCGCCCTGTAAGGACAGACGCCCGCCCGCCTTACGCTCGCCTGACGTTGCTTACATTTCTATACATCTGAGCTAACACGTTTTACCCCCGTATCAGTAGTGTGCGGGGGTAAACTTATGCGCATGTTATAACTTGCCCGGAAGGATTCATCATGCTTAGGATCGGTCTTCTTACCAGTGGCGGCGACTGCCAAGCGCTCAACGCCACCATGCGCGGCATCGTCAAAACGCTCATGACCAATAGTGCAGAGCCCATTGAGATCTACGGTTTCGAGGACGGCTACCAGGGCCTTATCTACAGCAGGTTCCGCGTCATGACGCCTGCCGATTTTAGCGGTATCCTCACCCGCGGCGGCACCATTCTGGGCACGAGCCGCACGCCGTTCAAGCGTCTGGACATTCCCGAGGCCGATGGCGTCGAGAAGGTGCCTGCGATGGTCCACACCTATC
This sequence comes from uncultured Collinsella sp., assembly GCA_934617135.1. Classification (GTDB taxonomy): domain Bacteria; phylum Actinomycetota; class Coriobacteriia; order Coriobacteriales; family Coriobacteriaceae; genus Collinsella. The sequence continues at coordinate 26,627 of CAKTUC010000011.1, forward strand.
ACAAGCTGCAGCTCGACTGCCTGTTTATGCTGGGCGGTAACGGCTCCACCAAGACCGCCAACCGCCTGCGCCAGGAGGGCCTCAACGTTATCGCCCTGCCCAAGACCATCGATAACGACACCTGGGGCACCGAGATGACCTTTGGCTTTACGAGCGCCATCGACGTCGCCACCAAGTGCATCGACGACATTCACACCACCGCCTCGAGCCACGGCCGCGTGTTCGTCATCGAGATCATGGGCCACAAGGTTGGCTGGATTCCGCTGTACGCTGGCGTTGCGGGCGGTGCGGACGTCATCCTGATTCCCGAGATCCCCTACGACATGGACAACGTCATCAAGACCATCGAGCATCGCATGGAGACCGGCAGCCGCTTTACCATCGTGGCCGTTGCCGAGGGCGCCATCTCCAAGGAGGACGCGGCGCTGTCCAAGAAGGAGCACAAGAAGAAGCTCGCCGAGCGCACGAGCCCGTCGATTGTCTACGACATCGCTAAGGAAATCGAGGCCAAGACCGGTCGCGAGACCCGCGTCGCCATCCCCGGTCACACGCAGCGCGGTGGCCAGCCCGATGCCCAGGACCGCATCTTTGCGACCCAGTGCGGCGTCGAGGCGGCACTTGGCTGCCTGCGTGGCGAGTTTGGCTACATGATCGCCCTGCGCGACGGCAAGATGTGCCACATGCCGCTCGAGGAGGTCGCCGGCAAGCTCAAGTATGTCGACCCCCAGAGCGACCTGGTGCGCGAGGCCAAATCGTTGGGCATCAGCTTCGGCGACGAATAGCCTCGGCTGGAACTGCTCCCATCGGAGGCCCCAGGGCTTACCTCCCAAATCGTCCTCGGACATGTCAGGACCCCGCTGCGCGCTTCGCGCGGCGGGGTCCTTCCGTCCTGCGGAAAGATTTGGGAGGTAAGCCCTGGGGCCTCCTGCGGCAACTGGGGAGGCCGAGGCTATTCGTCTTCTTGCTGCGGGTGCCTGGTCTGGAGGATTTGGAATGATGGGGGGGCTCTTGGCTGTTGCGAGCACTGACATTTGTCATGAAATGGCTGGTCGTTGGGGGTTGCTACTGGTAGTTGCGATAGGGTTGAGGCAGATTCTAACTAGAAATGGTGGTCGCTACCGCTTGTTCTCGGTATACTCGGCTCATTCGATTACGGTCACCTCACGAAAGGAACCACCATGGATCTTGCGATGGCACAACGCCTCGTCGATCGCCGCAAGGCTGCCGGGCTTTCTCAGGAAGCGCTTGCCGCCCAACTGGGCGTGAGCCGCCAGGCTGTCAGCAAATGGGAGCGCAGCGAATCCTCGCCCGATACCGATAACCTCATTGCACTCGCCGCGCTGTATGGCGTGTCGCTGGATGAGCTGTTGTATGGGGAGGCGGCAGATGACGCTGACTGCTCTGAGGACAGCGATGCTGGAGCCGAGGCGTCGGATGAGGCCGAAGAGGATGAGGATTCTGCCGACAACACCAGTCGCAGCGACAAGCCACTCGTCGACATTTCCCTTGCGCACGGTATCCACGTTATCGATCCCGATAAAGGCGAAGAGGTTCACGTGGGCTGGAATGGAATCCACGTAACCAACGACCGCAAGGGCGAAGAAGTCCATGTGGGGCCGGGCGGCGTACACGTTGATACGCTTGAGGACGACGGGCATAGCGTGCACACCAATGCCGACGGCACCGTTACCATCGACGGCGAGACGTTTTCCAGTTGAAAGGAAGCGCACGACAAGCTCGACCATCATGGCAAGCACTTCCACACCAAGCTTGGACGCGCGTGGAGCAAGTTTCCCTTCCCCGCGATTGTCGCCCTCGCCTATCTGGCGCTTGGCATTGCTTACGGCACGTGGGGTATGGGACTCTTTCTCGTCTTTTTGATTCCCGTCTACTACGCAATTGGCGACTTTATCGACCGACGCCGCCTGTCTAAGCTCATCGGCAGTGTCTACCCGGCGGCTGCTATTGCCTGGTTCCTCTACATGTGGCTCTGCCTGGGACAGCCCCATCCCGCATGGGTAATCCTCGTCACCATCCCCGTCGTAGGAGCACTCATGCACTGGTGCCGCAAACAATGGAAGCACCGCAAGCAAGCCTAGTCCGCCCCGTCCCGCCGGCAAGCCCCAGCCGACGCCCCTCCCCTAAGTTGCGGTGATATAGTTCCTGTTTTCGCCTTT
>CAKTUC010000012.1 GCA_934617135.1 uncultured Collinsella sp.
CAGAACGAGACATAGGCACCGACCATGATGACGTCGCCGTGAGCGAAGTTCAGCATCTTGGCGATACCGTAGACCATGGTGTAGCCCAACGCGATGATGGCGTAGACGCTGCCCATGGACAGGCCGTTGACCAGGTATTGGATAAAGACCGTCATGTTCCACATCCCCCTTTCGAATAGGTTTCCAGTTGATGTACGAAACAGGGACGTTACACTGTCCCTAGATACCAAGCAAGCAGGGAAGGCCAAAACCTCCCCTGCTTGGGATCAAAACCGCTCAATGTAAGGCGGTCTATTAGGCCTGTACGTACTTGCCGTCGGTGATAACGTACGCCGTGGGGTCCTTCTGGACCTGGCCCTTATCGTTCCAGGTGAGTTTGCCGGTCAGACCGTCAACGGTGATCTTGAGCATAGCCTCGGGCAGCTTCTCGGCGACCTCGGTGGGGTCGGCGTCGACGCCCAGACCGGCCTCCTTGAGAGCCTCGACCACAGCATGCACGCCGTCGTAGGCGTCGGCGGCAAACTGGTCGGGGGTATCGCCGTACTTATCCTTGTAAGCGTTGACGAAGTCGGCGTTCTTCTCGTCGTCGGCGGAGAACGGGGTCATGAGCAGCAGCCCCTCGGCAAGGGAGGTGTCGAAGCCCTCCACGCCCAAGATGCCGTCCATGCCGTCGCAGCCCATCATCTTGACGTCGTAGCCCATGTCCTTAGCGTTCTTGAGCAGGACGGACGCCGGCGTGTAATAGATCGGCGCGAAGATCATGGTGGCGCCGGCCTGCTTGGCCTTGGTCAGCTGGTTGGTAAAGCTCGTGGAGGAGTCGTCCTTAAAGGTCTCCTCGTCGACGATCTCGAGCTTGGACTCAGCGGCCTGGGCCTTAAAGGCATCGGCAATACCCGAAGAATAGGCATCGCCAGAGTTATAGAAGAGCACGAACTTCTCGTCCGCATACTTCTCGGCCAGGAACTTGGCAGCGTTGACGCCCTGGTTGGGGTCGGTGAAGCAAACCTGGAAGACGCAATCCTTGCCCTTGGTGACGTCCTCGGAAGACGCGGACGGGGTGATCATGAACGTCTCGGGGTCCTTGCCGCACTCGGCTGCAACGGCAACCGATGCGCCCGTGGTGGTCGGGCCGACGAGGGCCTGCATACCCCAGTCAAGAAGATTATTAAAGGCGTTGACGGCCTTCTCGCCGTCGGCCTGATCGTCCTCGGCCTTGCTGGCAAGCGGAAGCTCCTTGGTGGAGAAATCCTTGCAGCCAAGCTCAACGGCCTGAGTAACGGACTTGCCATAGGAGGCATTTGCACCGGTCAGCGGGCCGATGGTACCGATCTTAAACGAAGCGTCGCTCGAAGCGGAACCGCTATCGCCGCCGTTGGAGGAGCAGCCAGCTAGAATAGACATCGCCCCCAGACCTGCTGCGCTCGCGATAACGCTCCTGCGATTCATAACAGGGTTCAATGACTTACCGGTGAGGCTCGACATGCGGCTCTCCTCTCAAATCTCGTCGGGTTTCGATTACCCGACAGGCCATCCTTCGCCGTGTTCGGCGTTCGCAAAATAGTAGACGCTTTAGTTAAGAAAAGTGGCGATTATTTCAACTTTTCTTTGGCCTCAGATTTTTATCCATATTTCTGCGTATTTTTACCGCTTTATGCAGGTCTGCCACTTTATTGTGTAAAAGTAATGTTTCCATTCTGTTACAAGCGTCCTCGCCCTGATTAAAAGAGTCTCACCGGTTGCGTTTTATACGCTCTTAGGCGGCGATGTACTTGCCGTCCTGAATCACATAGGCCGTAGCAGGTTTCTCGACCTGGCCCTCGTCGTTCCAGGTAAGCTCGCCGGTCAGGCCATCAATCTTGATCTTGCGCATGGCCTTGGCAAGGTCGGCGGCAATGTCGGCACCGTCTGCCGTCGTGTCGATGCCGGCCTTGTCGATAGCCTCGGCGATCGCATGGACACAGTCGTAGGCGTCGGCGGCAAACTGGTTAGGAGTCTCGTCGTACTCCTCCTTGTATGCCTTGACGAAGTCGGCGTTCTTCTCGTCGTCGGCGGAGAACGGCGTCATGAGCAGCACGCCCTCGGCAAGGGAGGTATCGAAGCCCTCAACGGAGAGCAGACCGTCCATGCCGTCGGTGCCCATGAGGGTCATGTCGTAGCCCATGTCCTTGGCGTTCTTGAGTAGGACGGACGCCGGCGTGTAATAGATCGGGGCAAAGATAAGCGTGGCGCCGGCCTCCTTGGCCTTGGTGAGCTGGTTGGTAAAGCTCGTAGAAGAGTCGTCCTTAAAGGTCTCGGTATCGACGATGTCGAGCTTGGATGCCTTGGCCTGCTCGGCAAAGGCGTCGGCAACGCCCGAGCTGTACGTATCGCCGGAGTTATAGAACAGGGCGATCTTGGCGTCCGCATACTTCTCGGCCAAGAACTTCGCGGCGCTGGCGCCCATGGTGGGGTCGGTGAAGCAAACCTGAAAGATCGTGGTCTTATCCTTGGTCACGTCGAGCGACGAGGCCGAAGGCGTGACCATGAGCATATCGTCGGCAATCTCGCCCGAGACGGCGACGGCAGCACCGGTGGTGACGGGGCCGACGAGCGCCTGCATGCCCCAGTCGCACAGGGTATTGAAGGCGTTGATGGCCTTCTCGCCGTCGGCGACGTCGTCCTCGGACTTAAGCGAGAGCTTGAGGTCCTTGGTCGAGAAGTCCTTGACGGCGAGCTTGGCACCCTTCTCGACCGAGACGCCATAGGTGGCCGCGGCACCGGTCAGAGGGCCGATGACACCGATCTTGAATGCGCCGTCTTCATCGGCGGAGCCGCCATCCGAGCCACCCGACGAACAACCGGCAAGCGCGACGGTGCTACCGAGCGCGGCGGCGCCGGCGAGGAAGTTCCTACGGCTGAGCGTGCTGTTGATGTTGAACATGGTGTCCCCCTTTTCGCTGGCCGCGGTGCGGCCGTCTTGCGGTACAGGGCAAACCTTATGGTTCAAACGTTGACAGTTTGTTACGGAACTTCGTTTGTAGCGAGCGTGTTTCCAATGTTTCCGCAGCGTTTCGGGGGTAGCGTTTTGTGCGGCTCCTGTTGCCTGGCAAGCACGCGCCCTCGGTTCACGCTAGAATGCATTCAACCTTAACTGGTCAATCATCCATACAGATGCACGAAGGAGCTATCTATGAGCGAACCCCTGCGCACCGTGAACGTCGGCCTGATCGGTCTGGGAACCGTCGGCGGCGGCGTGGCCCGCTTGATCAAGAGCCACCACGATGAGTACCTGGCCGCCTACGGCATCGACCTTAAGCTGACCCGCGCCTGCGCGCTTGCCTGGGAGCAGGCCGAAGCCGCCGGTATTGAGCGCGAGGCCTTTACAAGCGACTGGCATGACGTCGTCACCGACCCCGCCGTCGACATCGTCGTCGAGCTGATCGGCGGCGAGCACCCCGCGACCGAAATCTTCACCACAGCCTTTGAGAACGGCAAGCATGTCGTCTCCGCCAACAAGGCACTGCTCGGCCGTCATGTCGAGACGCTTGCCGAGAAGGCGCGTGAGTGCGGCGTGCAGATCAAGTGCGAGGCCAGCTGCGGCGGCGGTATCCCCATCGTCAGCACGCTCGAGCACGACCTGGTGGGCAACAAGATCCTGACCATCGCCGGCATCCTCAACGGCACCACCAACTACATCCTGTCGCGCATGGACGCCGAGGGCGCCGATTACGCTGACGTGCTCGCCGACGCCCAGGCCAAGGGCTACGCCGAGGCTGATCCGTCCGCCGACGTCGACGGCTTCGACGCCGCCAGCAAAACGGCCATCCTCGCCTCCATCGGCTTTGGCACCCGCGTTACCACCGACGATGTCTACCAGCAGGGCATCCGTACCATCGGCGCCGAGGACATCGCCCAAGCCCGCGAGCTCGGCTACACCATTAAGCTGCTGGGCATCGCCCGCAACACCGATGCCGGTGTCGACGTCCGCGTGCACCCCACGCTGATCCCCGCCGACCACATGCTCGCCAAGGTCAACGGCGCCATGAACGCCGTCTACGTGGTGGGCGACGCCGTGGGCGAGACAATGTTCTATGGTGCCGGCGCAGGCTCCTTCCCCACCGCGAGCGCCGTCGTGGGCGATATCCTGTCGCTGTCCGAGCAGATCAGCCGCGGCGTGGCACCGCTGCCCGAGATCGAGCCCTACGGTCACAATCTTGCCTTTAAGCCCATGGACGAGCTCCAGACCAAGTACTATGTGCGCCTGAAGGTTGCCGACCGTGTGGGCGCCCTGTCCGAGACGGTCGATATCTTCGCCAAGCACAACATCTCGATCTCGCTCATCAATCAGGTCGAGGATGGCAAGTCGGGCGTCATCGACACCTGCTCGGTCATCTTCCTGACGCACCGCGCGCTCGAGAAGGACGTCCAGGCTGCCGCCACCGAGCTTGCAGGCGTCGACTGCGTGGCCGAGGTCGCCAACGTCCTGCGCATCGAGGACGTCGAGGCCTGGACCGAAGGCGTTATGGCCAACTAATCCGGTCTTCGGTATACGGCATATATGTTGAGGGGCTCCCGTCCGGTCTTGGACGGGAGCCCTTTTGTTTGCTCTCGGGGTACATTGGCGTGGTTTACGTTTGAACAACTCGACCGCTCATTGACAACCGGGGGTACCGTTCACCGATAAGCGAACGTGCTCGTTTTGGGCCGCCACTATGCTGTGCTGCGTATGTCCACACCCCCGAAGAATGGAGGCACCATGTTGCTCGAGGGTAAGAAAGCAATCATCACCGGAGGCACGCGCGGCATCGGCTATGCCATCGCCTGCCGTTTTATCGAGGAAGGCGCTGCCGTCACCGTCTTTGGCTCTCGCCAGGAGACCGCCGACGCCGCCGTTGAGAAGCTGACCGCAGCCTATCCCGAGGCCAAGATCTGGGGCCGTTCCTGCGACCTCACCTCGCTCGAGGCCGTAACTGAGGCCTTTACCCAGGCAGCTGCAGACATGGGCGGCCTGGACACGGTCGTCAACAACGCTGGCATCTCCCAGAGCACCCCGCTGCTCAACTACACCGCCGAGGAGTTCGCCAAGGTCATGAACCTCAACGTGACTGCTGTCTTTAACGGCCACCATGCCGCCGCCAAGATCATGACCGATGCCGGCCATGGCGGCACCATCACCACTACGACCTCGATGGTCGCCAAGTACGGTCAGCCCTCCGGCGTCGGCTATCCTACGTCCAAGTTCGCCGTCAACGGCATGGTCCAGTCGCTCTCGCGCGAGCTCGCCCCCAAGGGCATTCGCGTCAACGCCGTCGCACCTGGCGTGACCAGGACCGACATGGTTGCCGCCCTGCCCGACGAGGTCATCAAGCCGCTCGTCGCCACCATCCCGCTTGGCCGCATGGGCGAGCCCGAGGACGTCGCCAACGCCTTCGTCTTCCTGGCAAGCGACATGTCCTCCTATGTCACGGGCGCCGTACTCCCCGTCGACGGAGCCGCCCGATCCTAAAGGTCGAAAGTTTCGGCTTCGAACCTCAACAGAGTTCAACGCAAAAGGCGCGCTGCCTGCATCAACCGCAGGCAGCGCGCCTTCTTCTAATTGAACGGGAAACTGCGTCCCAGTATTCCGCCCCAGAGTAGGACGCCGTCCCCCCAGAGCCCTCTTTGGGAAAGCATATCCCGTTTTGGACGCCGATTCTGGAATGCAGATTCCCAAAGGGGCCTGTTTGGGAAACAGTATCCCGTTCTGAGCGTCTATTCTGGGATGCAGTTTCCCAAAGGGCCTTGTTCCGGAAAGCGTGTCCCATTCTGAGCCTTCGAACTGGGACGCACTTTCCCAACGGAGGTCGATGCGGAAACCGCATCCCGTTTCGAGCCTGCCCTTCAAGCTGGAGAGCCGCCCTCACGCCGGCATCGGCTACTTGCCGTCGTCGTCCTCGGCTTCTTCTCGTGCGTAGAGCTCCAGCATGCGGCGGCGGTATTCGTGCACGGCGAGCTTGGCGCGCTCAAGGCGACGGCGCTCGCGCGGGGTGAGCTTGGACGGGTCGATCTCGTCGCCATAGGTCTTCTCGGCCAGCAAATGGGCGGCGTCCACGATACGGGCATCGATATGCCCGCTTGCCGCCTCGGCCGAGAGGCTGTCAGCAATGGAATCAAGGGTAGGCATGCCGTCGAGCGTGCGACCATGGCCATGCGAGGTCAGCAGCTCGTGCTCGCGTGCGAGCAGGCTCGCCAGGTCGTGATGGGCGCGCAGAATATCGAACGCATCGGAAGGATGCTCGGCAACTTCTGCCACGGCGGCAACCGGCGCGGCGTCGACCACGCGATAGAAGAGCTGAGCGAGCAGCGGCATCAAAAACACCGTGATGGCACCGGCGGCAACCATGATCGAGGCAATGTCTTGCGAAAGCGCTCCGGCGTTGACGGCCACGCTCGTCACGGCAACGATGATCGGCAGCGCCGTGGTGCAGTACAGGGCCACGGTAATGCGGCCATACGCCGAGACATCGCGCGTCTCGGGACAGATGCTCATAGAGATAAGAATGGGCACGGCGCGGATGATGAGCAGCGCCACGATAAAGCCCACGAGCAGCCCGGGGCGCGATGCGACGGCCGTCAGGTCGATCTTTGCGCCCGATACGGTAAAGAACACGGGGATCAAAAAGCCGTAGGCCAGTCCATCGAGCTTAGTCTCGAGCGTGTGATTGCCCTCGGGGATGATATAGCGCAGGACAAAGCCAGCGGCAAAGGAACCCAGCACGATATCGAGATCGAAGATGGCCGAGAACGCCACGAGCGTGACCAGGATGAGCACCGTCAGGCGCACGAAGGTCTGTGACGTGGTGTCGGCGCGCTCCTCGACAAACGCAAAGAAACGGCTGCCGACGCGCTTGGAGCGGCTCGGAACCACGGCCAGCAAAACGCAGACCACCGCAAACAGGCCCAAGATCACGAGTGTCTGAATGTCGGTGCGCGCAGACAGCAGCACCGACATGGCAAGCACGGGTCCGAGCTCGCCCCAGGTGCCGTACGCGAGGATCGAATCGCCCACACGCGTGCCGGTAAGCGAGCGCTCGCGCATAATGGGCACGAGCGTGCCGAGCGCCGTCGAAGTAAGCGCGAGCGTCACGGCGATACCGTCGAAGTGACTGACCGAGAACCACGGCGTAAAGCGCACGGCAAGCCAGGCGATGCCAAACGTGACAACCCACGTCGCCAAGCCATAGCGCCCCTCCACACCCGTAATGTTCTTAGGGTCGATCTCAAAGCCGGCGAGCAGGAACAAAAAGGCCAAGCCGAGCTCGGACACGAGCGAGACCTCGGCGTCCACATGAATGATGCCGAGCATATGAGGGCCCAGCACCGCGCCGAACACGAGCAAAAAGACCGTCTCGGGTACGGGCTTTCCGGGAATCGCCGAGGCGATAAAGGGGCTCGCAAAGGCCACGAGCGCAATGATGGCGAGCGAAACGAATGCCATGTGATGCCTTTCTCTTGTTTGCGCTTCACTGTAGCACCCTCGCCGTCCTCAACGCGCCGCGAGCTGTCGTATCATAGTGAGGTTTACAAACATGTGGCTCAAGGCGACCGCGAGGCTTGCCCCGCAAACCGACCGCTGCCGCATACCGTACCGTACGCCCAACCGATCAGGAAGGCAGGAACCAATGGTCTCTCGTATCTACGTGGAGAAGAAACCCGGGTTCGACGTCGAGGCTCAGCAGCTCAAGGGCGAGCTGACCGAGATTCTCGGCATCAAGGGCATCGAGGCCCTGAGGATCATCAACCGCTACGACGTCGAGGGCATCGACGAGGAGCTTTTCCGCTCCTGCGTGCCGACCGTCTTTAGCGAGCCCCAGGTCGATGTGACCTACGACGAGCTCCCCGCAAGCGATGGCGCCGTCTTTGCCGTCGAATTCCTGCCTGGCCAGTTTGACCAGCGCGCCGACTCCGCCAGCGAGTGCGTGCAGCTCATCAGCCAGGGCGAGCGCCCCGCCGTGCGCTCCGCCAAGGTCTATATGATCTCGGGCGCTCTGGACGAAGCCGCCATCGAGGCCATCAAGCACTACGTGGTGAACCCCGTCGAGGCCCGCATCGCCTCGCTCGACCTGCCCGAGACGTTGCACATTGAGACCCCCGAGCCCCAGCCCGTCGAAGTGCTCGACGGCTTCCGCGAGCTTGACGAGGCCGGCCTTGCCGCCTTTATTTCCGAGCGCGGTCTTGCCATGGACGAGGCGGACATCGCCTTCTGCCAGCAGTACTTCCGCGATGAGGATCGCGACCCCACCATCACCGAGATCCGCGTGATCGACACCTACTGGTCCGACCACTGCCGCCACACCACCTTCGGCACCGTCCTGGACGACGTGACGATCGACGACGCCGTGGTGCAGCAGGCCTTCGACCGCTATATGGAGATGCGCCACGAGCTCGGTCGCGACGCCAAGCCCGTCTGCCTTATGGACATGGGCACCATCGGCGCCAAGTACCTTAAGAAGACCGGCGTCATGACCGATGTCGACGAGTCCGAGGAGATCAACGCCTGCACCGTCAAGGTGAAGGTCGATGTCGACGGCGAGGACCAGGACTGGCTGTTCCTGTTTAAGAACGAGACCCATAACCACCCGACCGAGATCGAGCCCTTCGGCGGTGCCGCCACCTGCGTGGGCGGCGCCATTCGCGACCCGCTCTCGGGCCGCAGCTATGTGTACCAGGCCATGCGTGTCACCGGCGCCGGCGACCCCACCGTCCCCGTGTCCGAGACGCTCGAGGGCAAGCTGCCGCAACGCAAGCTCGTGACCACCGCTGCCGCCGGCTACTCCAGCTATGGCAACCAGATCGGCCTTGCCACCGGCCAGGTCAACGAGCTCTATCACCCCGGCTACGTGGCCAAGCGCATGGAGGTCGGCGCCGTCGTGGGCGCCACCCCGGCCAACCACGTGCGCCGCGAGTGCCCCGCCCCCACCGACAAGATCATCCTGCTGGGCGGCCGTACCGGCCGTGACGGCATCGGCGGTGCCACCGGCTCCTCCAAGACCCAGAACACCGAGTCCATCGAGACCTCGGGCGCCGAGGTCCAGAAGGGCAACGCCCCGGTCGAGCGTAAGCTGCAGCGTCTGTTCCGCCGCGGCGATGCCTGCCGCCTGATCAAGCGCTGCAACGACTTTGGCGCCGGCGGCGTCTCGGTCGCCGTGGGCGAGCTTGCCGACGGCCTGTATGTCGACCTGGACACCGTGACCAAGAAGTACGACGGCCTGGACGGCACCGAGCTCGCCATCTCCGAGTCCCAGGAGCGTATGGCCTGCGCCGTCGCCGACGGTGACGTCGAGGAGTTCATGGGCTACGCCGCCGAGGAGAACCTGGAGGCGACCGTTATCGCCGAGGTTACCGCCGAGCCGCGCATGCGCATGGCCTGGAACGGTGTCGCCATCGTCGACCTGTCCCGTGAGTTCCTCAACTCCAACGGTGCACCCAAGCACCAGGTCGCCCACGTCTGTGCCCGCAGCGTGTGGCAGCCCAGCTGGGCCGGCACCACGCTTGCCGAGCGCATGACCTCGCTCGTCACCGACCTCAACGTCGCCTCCAACAAGGGCCTTTCCGAGCGTTTTGACTCCACCATCGGCGCCGCGACCGTGCTCATGCCCTTTGGCGGCAAGACGCAGCTCACCCCGAGCTCAGCCATGGTTGCCAAGTTCCCCGTGGACGGCGAGACCACCACGGCGAGCGCCATGGCATGGGGCTTCAACCCCTACCTGATGGAAGCCGACCAGTTTGCGGGCGCCTACCTGTCCGTGGTCGAGTCCATCGCCAAGCTCGTAGCCGCCGGCTTTGAGCACAAGCGCGCCTACCTCTCCTTCCAGGAGTACTTCGAGCGCCTGCGTACCGAGGCTGAGCGCTGGGGCAAGCCCATGGCAGCAGTACTCGGCGCCCTCATGGCCCAGGTCGACCTGGGCGCCGGTGCCATCGGCGGCAAGGATTCCATGAGCGGCTCGTTTGAGGACGAGGCCGGCGAGCTCAACGTTCCGCCGACCCTGATCAGCTTCGCTGTGGCCGTGGGCAAGGCTGCTCGCGCCGTCTCCCCCGAGTTCAAGGGCCTCACGCACCGCGTCGTCCGCATCGCCCCCGCCACCTACGGCGAGGACTACCGCCCCGACGCCCAGCAGCTGCTCGCAGCGTTCGACGCCGTCGAGGCGTTCACCGCTACCGGTGACGCCCTGGCCATCTCCACGCCCGGCTACGGCTGCGGCGCCGAGAGCCTCTTTAAGATGTGCGTCGGCAACCAGATCGGCATCGAGCTTGCCGAGGATGTGGACGTGGAGAGCCTCTTCACCCCGCTCTACGGCAGCTTTATCGTCGAGCTCGCCGAGGACGCCGAGCTGCCCGAGGTCGCCGACGGCGTTGTCGTCGAGCCCCTGGGCACCACCGTCGAGGGTTATGTCATCGATACCGGCTCCGAGGTCATCGAGCTCGCCGAGCTCCAGGAGGCCTGGGAGAGCGGCATCGAGGGCGTCTTTGCCTACCGCAGCGCCGGCGAGACCGCCGAGGTCGAGACCATCGACTTCCGCGCCAAGGATATCCATGTGTACGGTGGCGCCAAGATCGCCCGCCCGCGTGTGGTCATCCCCGTGTTCCCTGGCAACAACTGCGAGTACGACAGCGCCCGCGCCTTCCGCGCCGCCGGCGCCGAGGCCGACACCTTCGTGATCAACAACCTCACGCCCGAGGCCGTCGCCGAGAGCACCCATGAGCTTGCCCGCCGCATCCGCCAAAGCCAGATCGTCATGATCCCCGGCGGCTTCTCGGGCGGCGACGAGCCCGACGGCTCCGCCAAGTTCATCACGGCGTTCTTCCGCGCCCCCGAGGTCACCGAGGCCGTCCGCGACCTGCTCAAGGCACGCGATGGCCTGATGCTGGGCATCTGCAACGGCTTCCAGGCCCTGGTCAAGCTCGGCCTGGTGCCCTACGGTGACATCGTCGATGCCACGCCGGATGCACCTACGCTGACCTTTAACACCATCGGCCGCCATCAGAGCCGCCTGGTGCGCACCCGTATCTCGTCCAACCTGTCCCCGTGGCTGTCGCAGTGCAGCCTCGACGACCCCTACACCGTCGCCATCAGCCACGGCGAGGGCCGCTTTGTCGCCAACGACGAGGTGCTCGCCCAGCTCATCGCCAACGGCCAGGTCGCCACGCAGTACGTGGGCGAGGACGGCAAGCCGAGCATGGACCTTTCCGTCAACCCCAACGGCTCCGCACTCGCCATCGAGGGCATCACGAGCCCCGACGGCCGCGTCCTGGGCAAGATGGGCCATGCCGAGCGCCGCGGCGACAACCTGTACCGCAACGTGCCCGAGCATGTCCCCGGCGATAAGTTCATGCCGATCTTTGAGAGCGGCGTGGCCTACTTCGCTTAATGCGTCCCATCGGGTACAATCCCCTCGGGTAACAACACCCGCCACCGGCACGCCCGGTGGCGGGTTCTTTTTTGCTTCGCGCATACAGGAAGGACATCATGGAAAGCCGCAAGCCGTATCTCGCCACCCTGCCCGGACTCATCCTGGGCTGCCTCGTCTGCTGCGCGCTCTGGGGGTCGGCTTTTCCCTGCATCAAGATCGGCTACAGCCTCTTTGGCATTCCCGCGCACGACAGCGCCTCGCAGCTGCTCTTCGCGGGTCTGCGCTTCACCCTTGCCGGCGCGCTCGTCATTGTTGGTATGAGCGCGGCCCAACGCCGTCCGCTCGTTCCGCAGGCGCGCGACATCAAACCTATCCTCACGCTGTCGCTCTTCCAGACTATCGGGCAGTACTTCTTTTTCTACCTGGGACTCTCGCGCGCCAGTGCCATGTCGAGCTCCATCATCGAGGCCAGCGCCAACTTCCTAGCCATCCTCTTTGCCGCCTTGGCGTTTCGCACCGAAAAGCTCGATGCGGCCAAGGTGCTCGGCTGCGTGCTGGGCTTTGCCGGTGTCGCACTCGTCAACCTTTCTGGCGCAGATGGCACCTTTGGCTTTACGCTCGACGGCGAGGGCTTTATCCTGGCCTCCACCGTCGCGGGCGCCCTTTCGACCTGCTTGATCGGCGTCTTCTCGCGCGAGCACGACGGCGTGTTGCTTGCCGGCTGGCAGTTCTTGGTCGGCGGCCTCGTCCTCACCATGATCGGCTTTTTGATGGGCGGTGTGCTCTCCCCCACGGCAATCGCCCCCGCCATCGCGCTCATCATCTACATGGCGCTTATCTCCGCGGTCGCCTACTCGCTGTGGTCGCGCCTGCTTGCCGTCAACCCCGTCAGCCGCGTTTCGGTCTTTGGCTTTATGAACCCGGTCTTTGGCGTGCTGCTGAGCGCGCTGCTGCTCGGCGAGGGCGCTGGCACGAGCCCCGTTACCGTCATCGTTGCCCTGCTGTTGGTCTGCGGCGGCATCATCATCGTCAACAAACCAAAAAAGGCCTAACGAACTGCCCTTATTTAGCAGAGGAGATTCACATACTTTAGTTTAATGGAGTACATCGGTGAGCTGAGGGGCGCCACGCACGCCAGCGTTCGCCCCTATTTCTAACGTATCTGAACGCCGGCTTTCTTTTTCTCGGCCTTGACGCGGTAGAGCTCCGCATCGGCAGCGCGAAGTAAGTCTTGCCAGGTATCAACACTATCGCCGACCCGCGCGTAACCGATGGACATCCGCAATGCATACGGCACCTCGGCACGAGCGAGCTCGTCGTTAATCGCCGAACACAGGTCCATGATGTCCTGCTCCGCTGCTGCCTTTTGAAGCACCACGAACTCATCGCCGCCATAACGTGCGATAAAGCCACCAGACGCCGAACAGACCTCTTTGAGCGTAGCAGATACGACCTGGAGGGCATGGTCGCCCTCCACATGTCCATAGCGATCGTTAATCTGCTTAAAGCCGTCGGCGTCCATCATAAGCAGATACACATCTTCGGCCTGATCCACATTTGAGAACAGCGACAGCATATAGGTCTCAAAACGGTTGCGATTGTTGAGGCCAGTCAACGGGTCGGTCGAGATCAGCTGCTCCTGGTAGATGATGTAGAGCAGCAGGATGCTCAGCGTTATACCGACGCAAAGGCCCGGTACCGAAAACAAAATCTGGAAGGTACCGCCCACCAGAGCGGGAACCGCAAAAAAGGCGAGGGTGCGATAAATGGCCTTCTTTTGCAGGCTTTCGACTTTTCGAGCCTGAATAAAGGCATGCAAGGACGTATATATAACGTAGCAGTAGCTCACGATAGGCTGAATCATATAAAGCGCTCCGCGACGATATACGCCCTGCGCATCGATATAGAACATAGTGTGCGTCCAGTAGCTGGTAAATGCCAGCACGACCACCAATGCGGTTGGCAACGTTAAAAGTACCACCCTGTAGGGCGTGGTCAGGAGCCGTGAGCCCTGCATCGTCTCGGAATAGAAAAACCAAATGAGGCACGCGATGGCGAACAGCGAAAACGAAACCGCGTTGGAAATCCAGTTGGCCGTGATGCCTACAGGAGTGCTCACGCCGTCCGAGAGCGTCCAAATCATATCGAAGAAAATGTAGGCAGCAGACGTATAGCCCAGCATGCTAAACAAAAGTTGCTGGGTGCTCGAGAACAAGGAGCGGCGGCTTCGTGCGGCAAGCCCGATAAGAATAATCATGCACAGCAGGAATATCTCGATCTTGAGTGCCTTAACCACTAGACGTCATCCCTTCAATATCCAAGTGGTCAGAATCGCCCGAATCGTGTCTGGGCAACAAACACCCCCTACTCCGCAGGGGTAATGGGAATAATAGCAGAGCGCCCGAACGTTACTGCAAGATAGCTTTCGTTCGGACGCTCGAACGGCGCGAATTGCACGCCGGAATCTATTATCGGCAACGGCCGTTACTCACCGGCGATATCGGTTGCGACAGCCTCCTCGATGGCCTCGACACCGGCGGGCGACAGATCCTCTTTGCCGTGGCAGAACTTCTTATCGACCCAGCCGGTCAGAATCGGGGCCATGATTGCCGTGATGATGACGGCGGTGGCAATCTGCGCATACGCGGTGGGCGCAAGCTCGGCATAGCGCGGGGCGACCTCGGCGAGGGCGACCGGCGTGGTCATAGCCGTGCCGGCAATGGTGGAGCATGCCACGGCAGCCTTGCCGTTACCACCGCACAGGCGCTCAAAGGCAAAGGTGATGGGGCCGACGATAAAGAGGGTGATGAGGCCCAGCAGGATGCCCGAGATGCCGCCGGTGATGAAGCTCGACAGGCTCATGGACGCACCGAGCTGAAAACCGATAACGGCAATTGCGGGATTGGTGCCGGGGACCAGCAGGTTCTTGATGAACGGGAACAGGTTGCCCAAAACCATGCCGATAACGAGCGGCAGGATAGATCCGATGATGGTGCCGACGGGGATGTTGGCGAGGCCCGAGACACCGAGGATGATCATGGTGACGGCGGGGCCGGCCGTAAAGAACAGGATACCGACGGCGCCCTGCTCGGACTCATCGCCGAACTCGCCCATGATGCCCGTATAGAGCGCCATGTTGCAAAACGTGATGCCGCCGATGATGGACACGGAGCTCAGGCCCAGGAAGTTGTCGTTAAAGAAATACGCGACGCCCAGGCCCAACGCGGCTGCCACCACAAGCTTAGGGACCAGCACGACGATACCGGTCTTGATGGCGCCCGGCGTGGACTTAAAGCTAATGCCGGCGCCCACGAAGAGCAGGATCGCAGCGACGATGGTATTGGAGCCACCGCGGCAGGCAGCCGTAAAGAAGCCGCCGATCTCAAAGACCTGCGGACAGAAAGTGTTGAGCAAAAGGCCAACGATCATGGGATAGATCATGATGTCGCCCGGGATACGCGGTACCTTGAATTTCTTTTGCTCGTTGGCGGTTGCTTCCTGTGCCATGAAACCCCCATTTCCGTTGACGAGGCACAAAAGCCCACGTCACACTTTGCTACAGTAAAGTCTGAACATGGTACCAGAAGAAGCAGACCGGCTCGGTGAGAAATTCAATTCGTTGGGCCGGAACGCCAAACGTGCCCAGCTCTTATATGAGGCTCAAGACGATATAGAGCACGATGCCCGAGACGCAGCACCACAACATCGACTTTGTCTTAATTGCCACCGCCACGACGCCGGCGGCCGCAATCCAGGGAACCAAGGCAGGCCAGAGTCCCGCGTCGAACGCGCCGGGGCTCACCAAGTCGTTGGCGACCAGCGCGGCAAAGGCAGCGGGCGGGATATAACCCAGGGCCTCGGTAACGCGGGGCGAGAGCGTTCGTCCACGCAAGGCAAACGCCGGCGCGATGCGGAAG
Organism: uncultured Collinsella sp.; assembly: GCA_934617135.1. Classification (GTDB taxonomy): domain Bacteria; phylum Actinomycetota; class Coriobacteriia; order Coriobacteriales; family Coriobacteriaceae; genus Collinsella. The sequence goes on from CAKTUC010000012.1 coordinate 15,287, forward strand.
AACGCGATGGCAGCCCATGACGACAGCCACAGGACCAAGAACTCGTTAACGGGCATCGCGGGCACCCCTTCCATCCGTAAGGGCATCGCACGCGAGCGCCACGGCAACACCGACGAGCACGCTCACCGGCACAGCGACATTCGTCCACCCAAAAAACTTGCATATAGCGACGGATGCCGCAGCCAAAACGGCGGCCACGACATTGCCGCGCGACAATCGCTGCGAAAAGAGCAGGCAGATAAAGAGCGAGGTGCAGACAAAACCTGCAATAGCGGTGGGAACATCGATGACGGCGCCGACAACGGCGCCCATCGTGCATGAGACGCCCCACGTTGCGATGAGGATCACGTTGAGCACAAAGGACTCGCGCGGGCCCCAGTCATCCCCCTCGACCAACTTGGCTAGCGAGATGCCGTACGCCTCTTCGGTGAGCGTCGCGGCAACCGCCAGCGTTTGACGCTTCGAGGCACCCGTCAGATACGGTGCGATCGACGCCGAATAAAGTGCAAAGCGTGAGGAGATCGCGGCGACGCTTGCGACAATCGATGCCGCCGGGACGCCCGCCAGCCACAGGTTGCAGATCATGAACTGCCCGCTGCCCGTCACGAACGTGCTACTCAAGGCAAAGACCATCCAGGGTTCCATTCCCGTCTGCGCCATAATCATTCCGCACGGCGCGCCTATCGCAACATAGGTAAGCATCACCGGCCAAACGGTTTTAACAATTCTGAGCACCATAACGTTCCTTATTCCGACAAGGCATCCGAGCCGCATGTAACGGTGCGGCAGAATTATCGTCCGACGGCAGCCGAGTTCACCTACAATTGCCACCGAATCGAAAGATACAACTTTTTAGGAAGTCATTATGACAGCTATCGATCGAGACCGGGCGCGCGCGGCATTCAAAAGCTACACCGATGCCTACGATGCCACCAATCCGCGCATCGCACTCAAGATCGAACATACCTATCACGTGGCAGAAGCGTGCGATGCCGTGGCGTGCGAGCAGAACTGGTCGACAGAGGATATTGACCTGGCCTGGCTTTGCGGCCTGCTGCACGATATGGGCCGCTTTGAGCAGCTGCGGCGCTGGGACACCTTTAAGGATGCCGAGAGCATGAGCCATGCGGCACTGGGCGTCGAGGTCCTCTTTGGCGAGAACCCTGCAGACGCGCCCGCCACGACGAGCATCCGAGATTTTATCGATACCGAAGCGTACGACGAGCTCATCCGCTCGAGCATCGCCTATCACAGCGACTTTCGCCTACCGGCGCAACTCGACGAGCGCACGCGGCGCTTCTGCGATATCGTGCGCGATGGCGACAAGGTCGACATTATGCGCACCATTGCCGACAGCACCGTCGACACCGTCCTAAAGGTGGATGAGGACACGTTTCTCGCCAGCCACTTCTCGACACCGACGCTGGCCGCCTTTGACGAGCACCGCTGCGTCGCACGCGATGAACGCGACGAGTCCGCAGACTACCTGGTGGGACTCATCTGCTTTATGTTTGAGCTCGTCTATCCGGCAAGCCGCGCGCTGGCGCGCGAGCAGGGCGATATCTACCGCCTGCTCGACGCGCCCTTTGGCATTACGCGCCCCTTTACCGATCCCGCCGCTCAAGCGACCTGGGAGCGCCTAAAGGACGAGATGCGCGACTGGCTGGCGCGCGCCTAGCGCTCAAGCTGGGCTAGCAGTTCCTCGACGACCTCGACGGCATCACCGACAACCTTATACTGGGCAGCACCAAAGATGGGGGCATCCGGGTCCTCGTTGATGGCGATAATGCACTCCGACCCACCGATGCCGGCAAGATGCTGGATAGCGCCCGAAACACCGATACTCACGAGAAGCTTGGGCGAAACCGATACGCCCGTCTGGCCAATCTGATGGCGATACTCCAACCAGCCGGCCTCCACCACGGGGCGCGTGCAGCCGAGCTCGGCACCGAGGGCTTCGGCAAGCTTTCTCATCAGCGGCAGATTTTTCTTGGAGCCGATACCGCGGCCCACCACAACCAGGCGCTCGGCATCGGCGATCGAGGCCTGCTGTCCCCACTCCTCGGCAGGGATTGAGATCTCGACACGAGCCTTGGCGTCTTCTGCAAGCGCCACCTGGGTGATCGTGCCGGAACGACCGTAGTCGAAGTCGGGCGCCTTAAAGATGCCGGGTCGCACCGTTGCCATCTGGGGACGGTGATTGGGGCAGACGATGGTGGCCATCAGGTTGCCGCCAAACGCCGGACGTGTCTGCTGCAGCAGTCCCGTCTCCGTATCCATCGAAAGTACGGTGCAGTCAGCCGTAAGGCCCGTCTGCAGGCGCACGGCAACGCCGGGTGCCAGTTCGCGGCCAAAGGCGGTCGCACCGTACAGAATGGCCTCGGGCTTGCGCTCGGCCACCAAATCGCAGATCAGCCGGGCGTAGACCTCCGCATCGTTTTGGCGCAGGCGCTCGTCGCGACAGACCATAACTTCATCAGCACCGGCGCAAACCAAATGCTCCAGATCACCGAGAGAACCCTCGGGGCCCATACCGACCAGCGCCACCAAGCGGCAGCTGCGGGCATCGGCAAGCTCGCGGCCCTTGCCCATAAGCTCATATGCCACGGGAGCCGCCGTATCGTGCTCGTCGGTCTGCACGAATACCCAAATGTCTCGATATGCATCGAGGTCCGCTACGCCAGCGGCCTCGTCACGCTCGATCGAGATGGCGTTGACGGGACAGGCGTCGACGCATCCACCGCACAGGATACAGCCATCGGTCACACGGGCGCAGCGATTGGGGCGCTCGCCTTCCACCACAATGCCGCCCGAGGCGCAGGCGCGAACGCAGCGACCGCAGCCGATACAGGCTTCGCTATCGATAATCAGTCCGCTCATCTATGCCATCCCCTCGATAATCTTGGCAAGTTTTGCCGCCTGCTCGGACGCCGTTCCCTCAACAGCCTCACACGTTTGGTCGCGGTCAGGCACAAACGAGCGGACGACCTGCGTCGGCGATCCGGCAAGGCCACAACGCGAGGGATCGGCGTTCACGTCGGCAGCACTGACCACACGCACGTCCGCCTCCTCGGCCGCACGAATACCGGCGATGCTCGGCATGCGCAGCTGACCGATCTCCTTAGCGGTCGTCATCGCACACGGCATCTCAAGATAGACCGTCTCTTCACCGGCATCGCATCCGTGAACGAGCGCCAGCGAACCGCACGTCGTGAAGCCCGCGCTCTGCACGCAGCTCACATCGGTCACGCAAGGAATCTCGAAGGCGCCGGCAAGCTCGGGGCCGATCTGCGCCGTATCGCCGTCCACCGCCATCTTGCCGCAGATAAGCAGATCGAAGTCCTCGTCAAGCGCCTCGATGCCGCATTTGAGGGCATAGGTGGTGGCCAGGGTATCGGCACCTGCAAAGGCGCGATCGGTTAGCAGCAGCGCGTCGTCGGCGCCACGTGCGATGCAGTCGCGCAGCAGCGATTCGGTCGCGGGAATACCCATCGACACCACCGTCACGCGAACATCCATGCCAAAGCCGATAAAGTCGTCCTTCAACGCCAGCGCGCATTCCAGAGCGCTTGCATCGAACGGGTTAATGACCGCCTGCTTGCCATCGCGCACGATGGTATTGGTCTTGGGGTCCATCTTGACCTCGGTGCTGCCCGGCACCGCCTTGACGCACACCACCATATGGAAATCGCTCATCTTCACGCGCCCCCTTTCTGGACGAGCCCATCCAAGAGCTTCTCCGAAAACAGGTTACCGCGACCCAGCTGCCCGGCAGGATCGAGCTGGAGCTTGAGCCGCGCCGACTCGACCATGGCCTCGTGGCCGTACATCGTCTCCAGGAAGCCCGCCTTGATCTTGCCGACGCCGTGTTCGGCGGAGACGGCGCCGCCCATGGCCGTGACCTCGGAAGCCCACTGGGCAAAGAGTTCTCCGCCGCGGCGGTAATCCTGCGCATCGCGCGGCAGAATGTTCACATGCAGATGGTTGTTACCGATGTGCCCCCAGGCGGCAGACTCAAGCCCGCTTTCGGCCAACGTGCGGCGATAGAGGGCGATGACATCGGCCAAGCGTGCGTTGGGCACCGACATGTCCGAGCCCAGTTTGGTGATGGTGGGATCCGTGCGGCGACGCTCGTCGATGAGCATGTTGACGCTCTCGGGCACCGCATGGCGGAAGAATCGCTGACACTCGCGATCGACCTCGGTGCGCGCGACCCATGTCGCATCGTCGCTGCCGCCCGCAAGCTCCAGTACCCACCCCAAGTGATACAGCTCCTCAGTCGCCTGGGCTTCATCGTCGCAGTCGAGCTCCACGTAGACACAGACCTTGACGTCTTTGTCGAGCGCCGGCAGCGAGGCGAACGCGGTCGACTGTTCACGCTGACGACGCAGGATATCCAGGGCGCCCGCATCGAAATATTCGATGGCAGCCGCGTGGGACAGGACGGGACGCACAGAATCGGTGAAGGACACAGCCTTATCTTCGCTGTCAAAGAAGCAGCTCACACCCCAAACGACCGCAGGCGCCGCCTGCAGGGCAATCTCGAGCTCGGTGATGACGCCGAGTGTGCCACACGCACCGATAAACAGATCGATGGCATCCATATCGTCAGCAACGAAATAGCCCGAAGCGTTTTTGGTCTTGGGCATGGTGTAGTCGGGAAGGTCGAGCTCGAGCGTGCGGCCCTGCACCGTGACGAGCGAAAGGCGACGACCCTGTGCAAAAACCTCGCCACGGTGAAGCTCGAGCAGGTCGCCATCGGTCAGCACGACATGAAGGCCCGTGACGTGAGGGCGCATGGGGCCGTAAGCGTAGCTACGGGCGCCGGAAGCGTTGCATGCCGCCATACCGCCCAAGCAGGCAGATGCCTCGGTGGGATCGGTAGGAAAGAATTGCTCGGGAGCTTCCTGGAACTCCTCGTAGGCCTCAAGCGATGCCTGGTCCCAGCCGGCAGTCGGCAGCACTTTCTTGCCCAGTTGCTTGCGCAGCTCAGACAGCACGACGCCGGGCGCCACGCGCAAAAGAAAGCGGCCCTGCTCATCGCGGCGAATGCCTAGGTAGCGATTCATGCGGGAAGTATTGAGAATGTGACCGCCATGAGGCACGGCGCCGGCGGCAAGACCGGTCCGGGCACCCTGAACCGTCACCGGGACACGCTCGGCATGGAGCTTTTTCAAAATGGCGCGGACCTCGTCCTCCGTTGTCGGAAACGAGATGCTCGAGGCCTCGCCCGATGTGCGAGACTCATCGCGGCCATACTCCTCGAACTCGTCGGTGAAGGGTTTGATGGTTGCAGACACGCGAACTCCCCCTTTAGCTAACTACAGTGTTTGCAGGGAGATGTTACCGCATCGTTTCGTCGACGTGTTCGAGACCGTCTCCATAATTGGCGATTTTTACGTTCGTGCAATTCGGCGAGCGGCAAGGTTTCCTCGGCAGACGATGCTTTTGACACATGTCGCTTTACCGCCAGCGACCACGCAATTGGCGCTCAAAAAAAGTTGAAGTAATTTTTACCATCTTTTACCTGCGGAGATGTCAATCCGTCAAGCATTTGGTCAGAAATTGGTCAAGTAGTGACTGATACGGTCGGCATCAACAGCCAAAACCAATGGAAGTTTTGGCCCCAGAAGCAGGGAGGTTCCCATGGCATATTACTGGCCCCAGTACGGCGTCGCCATCGAGGTCGACGACGATCCCTATCTCCTGCCTTTCGACGAAGAGGCGTTCCCCGATACGGCGGTCTACCACGTCACCACCGATGTTATCTGCGACCCCGAGTCGTTCTCGGCGCTCGCCCACCACATCGCGCGTATCCACAACATCGAGCTCCCTCACGACTTCGACGAGCTCATCTACTCGCGCCGCCTGATGCTTCACATGCTCTTTGGAGCGGACCCGTCCACGTTCGCACGTGTCTACACCACCAAGGACGCCGCATGAGTGCGAAGAAGCCGCCCCGCCTTGCAGGGCTGGGGCGTCGCAAGAAACTCGTCGTTGCCTGCCTGGCTATCGTCTGTGCCCTCATCGCCGTAGGGTTATACGCCTGGCAGTCGCAGCCCGTGCCCGAAGCAGGCGCCTCAGTCACGTCGGCAGAGGGTAAATCGCGCCAAGAAATCCAGGATGAGCTCGACGCCATCGTCCGCGACAACATGATGACGATCTCGGTCGCGCCGGTCGCACAGTTGCAGGAAGGCGGCAAGTTGCGCGTCAACGTGCAAAACGTCCAAGATAACAAGTTTCCCCAGCGCTTCCGCGTGATTCAAAACGACGAGACCATCTATGAGTCCGGTGTGGTCGAAGCCGGCAAGACGGTTGAGACCTGCCCCGCCGGCGATATCCAAGAAGGCGAGGCATATATCGAGATTCAGGCACTCGATACCAAGACCTACGACACCCACGGCAATCCGACGCGCGTCAAAGTGCGGGTGGCCCAGGCAGAAGGCTAGTGGCAGACGCGCTCGCAGGGGCAGCACCCTGCCCCCCCCATTCGTCCAACCATCACGGAAACAGTCCGTGACGAGCAGAAAGGATCGATTATGGACATCACTAGGAACCTGAACGGAGCCAGAGCGCTCGCCGTGGGCGCAGGGCTTGCGCTCGCGCTCGCGATGGGCGCCGCGCCGACGCCGGCCATGGCAGAGGTGCGTGTTGGAACCACCGATGTGACGGTGAAGGCCGACATTAGCAATGTTTCGTTTAAGGCGCCGACGGTCATCCCCTTTGCCGCCAAAGCCGACGGAACGCTTGTGGGCCCCTCCGACAATACGATTACCATCGACAACCTCTCGGCATATGGCATCCACGTCACCAATATGAAGGTCACGGCCAAGAACGACTGGGCAATCGTTGCAGACGCAAAGGCGGGCTCGGCCCAGAACTCCATCGATTTTAAGGTTGGCCCCGATAAGGCAGAAAAGGATGCCAGCTCCGCGACTCAGACTACGGGCCTTGATCTTTCCAAAGACGAAAGCTTCGACATGAAGTACAAGGGCATTGCTGACGGAACGGACAAGATCAAACTCAGCGTGGGCGGGCATGTCGCCCGCGTCACGCGTGACATCTACCACGTCACCGGTACGGGAGATCAAGTAGCAAGCATCACCTGGACGGTCGAGCCCGGTGCGCATGCCACGTCCTAAGACGATCGCACTGGCCGCCATCGTCGGCATCTTGGCGACCGCACCCGCCATGGCCTTTGCTCAGCAAGAGCAAGCGCAGGCGGCTACAGAAGTGACCGTTGACCTTTCGGGCCTTGATCGCGACAGCCGTCACGAGCCGCTCGCTCAGACAAGCGACACCCGGCAACTCATTGCGATAGGCGTCGCCACGGCGGGAGCAGGACTGACGTGTCTTGGCCTGCACATCAAACGCAATCAATAGCCAAGCACGACCGGAGCACGCGGAATAGATAGGAGAACCATGGCACCCAAACACCTTTTGCCCGTCGCCGCGCTCTGCAGCGCACTGGCGACCGGTACGCCTCTCGCCGCTTGGGCGACGCCCGCCACGGCAAACTCCTTACCGCAAGCTCTGAGCCCCGTGGCGAATTCGTCGGGCATCGTCGCCTGCCGACGTTTTTTGCTCGCACAGGCCGCGATCCGAACCTCGGGATGCCTTCGTCGCAATGCGGACGGCTCGGTAGTCGTGGATACCGAGCGTCCGGATAAGGAGAACGGCCCCCAGGCGGGTTGCGCCATCTGCACATGGAAATCGGCCGCAGTCGACGCCGATGGCGACCCATGCGACTTAGAGCTGCGCATCGATATTGACTCGGTCGATGACTCGGCGAACGGGGCGAAGGTCGTCTTCGACAGCGCGGCCTATGAAGAAGAAGGAGGGGGTGTATGCCTGGGCTGCGTTCCCTCGAATGTCGATGGCGCGCAGCCCATCATCTCCTTTACGGCATCGCTGCGACTGACCAAGGCGGACACCGAAGCCATCGCAACGGGAGATGCGCCTTTGCTGTTCTACGCTGGCGACGCGGACGACCAAGAGGCTCAAAGCAATAGGCAGAAGGGCTCGCTTAACCTCACGCGCGGATCGGAACCCGCCCCCATCAATATCGATACCCAGGCGCAAGGCGTGCAGCGCATTCTCGCCGATCCGGCGCTGCTCCAAATGACATGGCACGGAGTGGGGTCCGTCGGGATTGCTGCTCCTATATCTAGCGATAATGACAAATCCCCCAAAGACGAGGTCGCAGACGCACCGGCACATGTTGACGATGCAGACGATGCATCATCAGAAGACAACGCTGCGGCTCCTCTCGAGAAGCCAGACGGCACCGCCACCGAATTAGGCGATTCCCAACCGAAAGACGGCCTGGACTTTGCCGCTCCCCCAGATGTCGACGAAGGTAACTGTTGCATGATGGTCGCGCTCGACCACACGGAAACCGTCGATGCCGCAAGCATTGAGCCAGTCGCTGCCGATGCGCCCCGCCGCAAAAATATCCTCATCGCATTCCCCAATACCGTCGAGCTCGTCTTTTTGCCTTCGGGTGAAGTCGTCGCGCCTACGGCACTTACAGCAATGGGAGCAAGGAGTGCATCGAACGATATCCAAGCTATCTCGGCACTTGATGCCACAACGACCGCCAAGTTACACCTTTATTCCGTTGCAGCAGACGGAACACGAACCGAAGAATTCGACGGAACCAAGCTTTTGGTTCCTCGTCGCATCGGTATCCAAGAAGACTTCCCCTATCAAATGGAACTTGAAGGGTTCGATCGTGCACGAGATGCCGACATCATTGCCGCAGCCATCGTATCCCCGCAGCACCTCATGACGCTGCGCTTCGACTTTAGCCCCGTCCTGTAAACCGCTAACCGCCGCTTGACTCGGATACCGAGCGCTCCCCTCCCCGTTCTGCTACGATTGCCGCGTTGGCATCAATTGCAGGAGGGTTCATGCCGGGTTTAGGAACGATCATCAACGTCGCGCTTTTGATTGCGGGCGGTCTGCTGGGTCTCATGGGTGGGCGCTTCATTACGCCCCGCATCCAAGACACGCTCATGAAGGCGTCGGGGTTGTGCGTTCTGTTTATCGGCCTGGGCGGCACCATGCAAAAGATGCTCGTTATCGATGGAGAGACATTGGCGACCACCGGTACCACCATGCTTATCGTCTCATTTGCCCTCGGTTCGCTCATCGGCGAGGCCATCAACCTGGAGGCCGCCATCGAAAACCTCGGCGAATGGCTCAAGCGCAAAACCGGCAGCGAAGGCGACAACGAGTTCACCAACGCCTTTGTCTCGGCATCGCTCACCGTGTGTATCGGCGCCATGGCCATCGTAGGATCGATTCAGGACGGCCTGCTCGGCGACTGGTCCACGCTTGCCCTGAAGGGCGCGCTGGACTGCATCATCGTCTGCACCATGACGGCCTCGCTTGGCCGCGGCTGCATCTTCTCAGCCCTGCCCGTTGCCGTATTCCAGGGCACGATCACGCTTTTTGCCGGCGCGCTCTCCCCCATCATGACCACCGCAGCCCTCGACAGCCTTTCGCTTGTGGGCTCCATGCTCATCTTCTGTGTTGGCGTTAACCTTATTCGACCTCAGACCTTCCGCACGGCCAACATGCTCCCCGCCGTCGTCATTGCCGTCATCTACGCCCTCCTGTTCTAACCCCTCGGTAGATTTTTAGGACATGCCTAGAAATCTACCTTTTGCCAGCGCTCCAAAGGCAGGCCACCTAAAAGTAGATTTCTAGGCATGTCCCAAAAATCCACCCACGGGCAGTGTCTCGAACATCTGTTTGATGCTGTGCTATGATATGAGGTCACCGACACCGTATAGGGAGAGGAGAGGGCGGTGGCCGACCAGGACGTCAAGATGCTCATCGAGCGCATTATGGCCGAGGCCCGGACCCATCAGTCCGCCCGCTTCTCAAACGAAATCTACGCTGACGAGCCGATTCTCAAGACCGGCCGACAGATGCAGAACTTCCTCCCCGACCAGTACCGCAAGATGCGCGAGATATCGCGCTGGCAGGATGATCCCAAAGGCGGCGCGGGGCGCTGGCTATCGGAGGCGGAGCTCTTTTATCGCCAAGGTCTGCTGATGGCCGACTTCGAGGACGATTGCCCCTACAACGGCACCTTTAAGTCGTACTTTCCCACCTACAACGCCATGAGCGACCGGCAGCTGCGTGGCTACTTTACCTGGCGCGCCCAAGTGCGCCGTGGCAATATCGAGGAGACATCGACCTCGTTTGCTTTCCTGTATCTTTACGAATTGATCTGCGGCATTGGCGTCGACGACCCGCACGATGGCTTTGACAAGATCAAGGCCTTTTGGGATGCCTATCGCGCCTTTGAGCCCGGCATCGACCGGTTCGCGCGCGTGTGGTTGCAGGATTACGCTGTATTCCACGGGCTCGACCCCAAGCTGCTTCGCGACTCTAAAACCGTCATGTTCGACAACGCCCTTATCGAGCTGCGTCGCGCGGCGCGAGACCTTACACCTACGACGGTCCCGTCCGACCGGGCCCCCAAACGTCGCAAGACCTCCGAGCCCGCGCTCTCCCTTCCGCCCGATGAGGCGCGTGAGGAGCGGCTCATGGCCGCCATCAACGCGCTCTCCACGTATAGCCTGAATAACTCACGGCTCGACCGTTCCCACCACCGCGATCTGTGCCACGTGGCATGCGCCGTGTATGTCCGCATGGCGCGCTACTATGACACGCACCGAAAGACCGGCATCGTGGCGAGTTTATTTGGGGAGGAGACGGCCATGCCCTACACCATGTTTGCCTCGGCCGTGTTCTTTGCGCCCGAGCGCCACGAGGACTGCGAATATCGCCTGGACCCCATTCACATCTACCGCTGCCAAAATGGCTTTTGGGAATGTATGCGCATCCACGGCAGCAGACAAAAAAGCAGCAAGCTCGGTGAGATGATGCGCGCCTGCGACCAACGCCTGCGCCTGGCGCTGGATCCCGGCCATCCCCTTAAGGAAGAAAAGGTCCCCAAATATCTGGCCAAGATTATCGATGACGAGATTGTGGCATGGCTTTCGTGGGACGCCGCACACCAGCCCGTCAAGATCGATATCGATCTGAGTCAGCTGGGGCACATTCGGAGCGCCGCCGCACAAACGCGCGAGGCTCTTTTGATCGACGAGGAGCGCGAGGACGGCGCGCTTGCGGATGCCGAGGTGGCAGTTGCCGAACGACGGGAAGCAGAACCCGTGGCCGACACGATCGCCGAACCCGTCGCGACGACCATGCAGCAGAACGAGGCTAGCGAGCCGACCATCTCCACCGAGCAGTTTGGCGTCGTAGCCCCGCTCCTCGCACCAGCGCCCACGCCCGCCGACACCGCGTCCACACTCGATCCCGCCGCAGACGCCTATCTTCGAGCACTACTCGAGCAAAACGCAGCGCAGACGGCATCGGCGGTGGCACAGTCGGGCAAGAGTGAAGACATGCTCGTCGATAGCATCAACGAAGCGCTCTTTGACCTGGTGGGCGACACCGTTATTGAATTTGGCCCAGCAGGACCGCAAATTATCGAGGACTACGAAGCAGACGTGAGAGGATACTTAGACCATGAGTGATACCGCATCCGCAGCACCCCGTGTGCCCAAGCGCGTCGCTGCCGTCATTCTCAACTCGCTCAAGGGTGGCGTTGTCCCGCGCATTGGCCTTCCCTACATCACCGTGGGACGAGAGGTCGAGATTCGCGCCCTGCTCACCGACCTGAGTCTCATCGCCAACGGCGGCGCAAGCTTCCGTTTCCTAGTCGGTCGCTACGGCGCCGGCAAGAGCTTTTTGCTCCAGACCATCCGAACGCATGCCATGGGCGAGGGCTTTGTGGTCGCCGATGCCGACCTTTCCCCCGAACGCCGTCTACAGGGCGGCCAGGGCCAGGGCCTCGCCACCTATCGCGAGCTCATCCGCAACATATCGACCAAGACGCGCCCCGAGGGCGGCGCGCTCAACCTAATCCTGGATCGCTGGGTCGCCTCGTGTGCCGACGCCGACGAGTCTGCCGTTAATGCCCAGCTTGCCCCGCTCGAAGAAATGGTTCACGGCTTTGACTTCACCCGCATGCTCCGCCGTTATCGCACGGCCGTCGCAGAGGGCGACGAAGAGAGCATGAGCCGCGTGACCAAATGGATTCGCGGCGAGTACCGCACCAAGAGTGAGGCACGCGCCGAGCTGGGCTCCTCGACCATCATCAGCGACGACGACTGGTACGACTACGTTAAGCTCATTGCGCGCTTTTTGGTCTGCAGCGGCTACAAGGGCATGTTGGTGCTCATCGACGAGCTCGTGAATCTATACAAGATTCCCAACGCGATCACGCGCCAATATAACTACGAGAAGATCCTGACCATGTACAACGACACGCTCCAGGGCAAGGCACAGTACCTGGGCGTGATCATGGGCGGCACGCCGACCTCTATCGAGGACCGCCGCCGCGGCGTCTTTTCCTACGAGGCCCTTCGGAGCCGTCTCGCTCAGGGCCGTTTTGCGCGCGATGATCTCAAAGACATGCTCGCGCCCATCATCCGCCTGCAGCCGCTCACCTACGAGGAGCTGCTGGTGCTCATCGAAAAGCTCATGCAAATTCACGCCGGCTACTTTGGCTGGACGCCCACGCTTACCGAGAACGACTTGGTGGACTTCCTCAAGATTGAGTTTGGCCGCGTGGGAGCCGACAC
>CAKTUC010000013.1 GCA_934617135.1 uncultured Collinsella sp.
GCGGTGTCCCCTTCCTTTCAAGAAAGGGAAGAGGCGGGGCATGCCCCGCCTCTTACACCACATCTCTGCGCGCTACCGCGGTCTGGTCGGCAGTTCCAGATTTTGCCGCATACTTCCGAAAATAGGGGGCCAGATAAAGCCCCGGACGTTGCTTTTTGCCTAAAAATTCTTTCCGAGGAAGTCGTCGACCGTGTTCCAGTAGAGCTCGGGGTTAACTTGCGCACTCTTGGCGTGGGTGGCGCCATGGATGGTGAGCTTTTGCTTGACCTTGCTGGCGCACGCCTCGTAGTTTTGGTCGAGCATACTGTACGGCACAAAGGTGTCTTGGTCGCCGTGGATAAAAAGCATGGGAACCGTCGCGTGTTTGAGTTGATCCACGCTGCTCGCCGTATGAAAGTCGTAGCCTGCGCGCACGTTGCACACCAAGTTTGCTACATCGAGCAAGGGAAAGCTGGGCAGGCCGAACACGTCCTTGAGCTGCAGAGAAAACTCGTCCCAAACGCTTGTATAACCGCAGTCCTCGATAATGCATTTCACATTTGCGGGCACAGATTCCCCCGCTACATTCATGGCAGTCGCCGCGCCCATCGACTCGCCAAAGACCAGGATGCGCGCCTCGGGGTCAGCCTGAACGATTCGCTCGATCCATGCGACGACATCGAGCCGCTCGGGCCAGCCCATGCCGATATAGTCGCCGCCGGAGCGCTCGTGGGCACGGGCGGCAGGTGCGAGCACGTTCATGCCGCGGTCATGGAATCGTTTGGCGTATCGGGCCATACCGATGGGCTCATCGGTGTATCCGTGTAGGCAGATAGCGTAATTGTGCGTGCTCTCTGGGGCGGCAAAATACCAAGCGGCAAGTTCGGTTCCGTCATCTGCGGTGAGGCTACTGCTCTCGCGGTTCTCTTTAAACCATGCCCGTGCCTCGGTTCCCTCGGCATCCGGCTGCTCACTTTCCTTGCCGTCCTTGCCGTCCTGCATCATCTTCATGGTGTATGGAGCGCGGGGATTCAGCGCGAAGTCAAACAGAAAGTTGCCGGCAAATCCGAGCAGCGCAACGACAGCCACCAGTGCAACGATGCCGGCTATCTTGAGCTTTCGATGGGAATGTGCGTTTTGAGCCATGCGGTATTCTCCTATAAGATGTTAATACATCAACATTTAAACCAAGCGCATTATGGATGTTCGCCGTTGATGCGTCAACAAGCAAAGAATGGGTAAACAAAGGGTCACGTAAGGTGCAAATTTCGCACGTACCCATACGCTTTGATATAGTGTTGAGAACTATTTACGTTGGAGGATGTAACCGGCATGTCCGATTCGAGCGACAGTTCCAAGCCGCGACCTAAGGCCGCGGCCGTCCCGCAGTACACGGTGGGCGAGGAGATCATGAACTCCGTCACCCATGGTGTCGGCTGCCTGCTGGGTATCGCAGGCCTCGTACTTCTGATCGTATTCGCCGCCCTGCGCGGCGGCGGGCCGGCACACATGGCCGCGGCCATCGTCTACGGCGTCAGCATCATCCTCGAATACCTGGCCTCCACGCTCTACCACGCGATTCAGCCCGAGCGCGCCAAGCGCGTGTTCCGCATTATCGACCACAGCTGCATCTACCTGCTCATTGCGGGCAGCTATACGCCGTTTTGCCTTATCACGTTGGCAAACGACGGCGGTGCCGTGCTGTTTTTTGCCGTGTGGGCCATTGCCATTATCGGCATCGCACTCGAGTGCTTTTTGCGCGAGCGTCAACCGCACTGGGTAAGTGGCCTGGTCTACCTGTTGATGGGCTGGCTCGTTGTCTTTAAACTACCTGCGCTCGTGGCGCTGCTGAACCCCGTCGCGCTTGCCCTGCTCGCCGTCGGCGGCGTGTGCTACACCGTGGGCGTGCCGTTCTACATCGCCAAAAACGTGCGCTACCTGCACAGCGTGTTTCACCTGTGGGTGCTCGCCGGCAGCATCTTCCAGTTCATGGCGGTGATCCTCTTCGTAATCTAGCGACCGCGCCTGCGCCCGCAGATCCATCCGGACAACCGCTGGGCGCAATTGCCCTATCCGCCGCCTACGTCTCCTGTCAACGTCCCGAATCTTGGAGGTTCGAGAAACTCCCGATGGACATAACCATCTCCCTTATCACCACCCTCGTTCTGACCCTCATCAACGGCTACTTCTCTATGTCCGAGATGGCCCTCACCACGGCCAAACGCGCCGTGCTGGAGCACGAGGCCGAGGAGGGCGACAAGCGCGCCGAGCGCGCCATTAAGCTCGCCGCCGACTCCGACCAGCTGCTGGCCACCATCCAGGTCGCCATTACGCTTGTGGGCTTCGCCTCGTCTGCCGTTGCCTCGACGAGCCTGTCCGACCCGCTCGCCACGTGGCTCATGAGCTTTGGCATCGCGCCGCTTTCCGCCATCGCGCGCGGCTTGGCGCCGGTCATCATCACCGTCGCGGTCGCCTTCGTGTCCATCGTGATCGGCGAGCTCGTGCCCAAGCGCATCGGCCTCGCCAACGCCGAAGGTGTGTCCAAGCAGGTCGTGGGGCCGCTCTCCGTGTTCCAAAAGATTGCCCGCCCGCTCGTGTGGCTGACCGGCGCCTGCTCCGACGGCCTGGCCCGCATCCTGCGCATCAAGAGCGCCGACGACCGCCAGAACGTCTCGGAGGAAGAGATCAAGTACATGGTCTCGGAGCAGGACGACCTGCTCGACGAGGAAAAGCGCATGATCCACGAGATCTTCGACCTGGGCGACACCGTGGCTCGCGAGGTCATGGTGCCGCGCGTGGACACCACCATGTGCGAGGACGACGAGACGGTCGCCAGCGTGCTGTCCACCATGCGACAGACCGGCTTTAGCCGCATCCCCGTCTACCACGAGGACCCCGACAACGTCGCGGGCATCGCGCACATCAAGGACCTGATCCAGCCCGCGCTCGACGGCAAGGGCGGTCAGCCCATCGCCGGCTTTTTGCGCGACGCCACCTTTGTGCCCGACACCAAGGACATCCTGCCGCTGCTGTCCGAGATGCAGACCTCGCACGACCAGATCGTGGTGGTCGTTGACGAGTACGGCGGCACGGCCGGCATCATCACCATCGAGGACATCGTCGAGGAGATCGTCGGCGAGATCGAGGACGAGTTCGACCCCGACAACAAGTACCTCACGCGCCTTTCGCGCCGCGAGTGGCTCGTCGATGGGCGTTTTTCGTGCGATGACGCGATTGAGCTTGGTTGGCCGCTCGAGGAAAGCGATGATTATGAGACCATCGCCGGCTGGATTTTGGAGCTTTGCGACTCGGTGCCCGACATCGGAGAGGTGTTTGAGGTTGCAGGGTACAAGTTTAAAGTGCAGTCGATGCGTGGCCAGCGCATCTCGCTCATTCGCGTGATCGCTCCGGCCGAAACCGATAAGAAGGATTCCGAGTCCTCGGCGGAGAAGCCGGCGGCGTCGGGCGCGGGTCTTGCGGATCCGCACGACGGCGACGAGTAGGACAAGGACGAGTAGGGGAGAGTTATGGCAGGCCTGTTCAACATCCTTAAGGTCACCGTCAGCGAGGACAAGATTTGCGCGCACGTGCTGGTGAATCCCGGCATGCCGCTCATGACCTCGGAGGACATCGAGGCCACGGCGCGCGTGTACTACCTGGTGCCCGCGATTGCCAAGCATCTGTGCCTGGGCGATTCCGGTCGCGAGTTCCAGGACTGCATGGGCCAGACCGAGCTTTGCCACCTGCTGGAGCACGTGACGGTCGAGCTCATGAACGAGACCGGTCTTGCCGGCAGCATCTCGTGCGGTCGCACGCGCGTGAGCGAGCATGACGAGCGTGTCTTTGAGGTTGAGCTTTCGTGTCCCGACGACGCGTTGGCCATTGGCGCGCTGTCATCGGCGACCTTTATGATGGACTGGGCGTACCTGCACGCCGACCAGCCGGCCCCCGATGTGGACGGCACGGTCGCGGGCCTGCGCAACCTGGTGCTGGGCATGCGTGCCGAGGCCGAGGGCAAGGATCCGCACGAGGCCGTTGCCGCTGCTAACGGCGAGGACGTGGCCGAGGATGCGGTCGAGGGCGACGCTCCTGCCGCCGACGCCGCCGAGCCTGTTGTCGATGCCACCGCCGAGCCCGTTTCCGCCGAGCCGCAGGGCGTCCCCAGCTTTGACGACGAGCCGCAGATGGCAATCGATACCGAGGGTGCGGTCGCCGAGAACCACGAGGCCCCCGCTGCCGTCTTTGGCGGCGCGGCGACCGTTCCGGCGGGACCCGCACACGAGGGCAGCCTGCCGCTCGTGGACGGTGCCGGTGAGGACCCGGCCGCCACGATGGCCATGCCCACCATGCCCCAGGAGTAGGTTCACTCGCTTATCGCCATCATGTACCTGCGCTTTTACCGTACGCAGATGAGCGGAACGGCAAGTGTTGCGCTGCGGGTATAATGGACAGCATTCAAACGGTGGGCATTGAGGTGCCCGCAGGAGAGGAATGATCATGGGAAAGACTTTCAGCTTTGTCTCCGGTGCGCTCTTTGGTGCTGCTGCCGGCGCTATCATCGGCGTTGCCCTGGCCCCGCGCTCGGGTGCCGAGACCCGCGCCATGGCTGCCGATATCGCCAACGACGCCTGGGACAACATGCGTGACACCTACGAGCACAGCGCCGAGGAGGCCCGTGCCGCGGTCAACGACTTTGGTCCGATGGTCGACGCCAAGACCGATGACCTGCGCGCCAAGGTCGACCTGGCCCGCGAGCGCATGGACCAGCTGCGCGAGCAGCTCAACGACGCCATCTCGGGCGGCAACGTAACGCCCGCTGCCGACGTCGTGGTCGAGAACGCCACCGAGGCCGATACCGAGGCCACGGAGCCCTCGACCGAGGCATAATGCGCGCAGGGGATTTTGTCGGCGTCAAGGTTTATCGCAAGCCTGCCGAAGACAAGCGCACCAAAAAGGACGGCACGCCGCGCAGCCCCAAAAAGCTCGGCAAGATTCACTTTCCCGTCTTTACCCCGGGCGGCACGCGCGTGGTGGGTTTTATGGTCCGCCAGTCCGATATCGCGGGCATGATCGAGCGTCCCGACCGCTTTGTGGCGCTCGATGCCATTGGCGTCTATGAGGGCGCCGTCGCGGTCGACGACGTCAAGGGCACCTATGATGCCGCCGCGGCCAAGCGCCTCGATATCAACCTGGACGATTGCATCATCTGGGTCGGCATGGACGTGCGCACGGAATCGGGCGACGCCGTGGGCTATTGCTCGGACGTTGAGTTTAAGCCGCGCTCGGGCATTGTGCAGGCGTTCTATGTGACCGCCGGCGCCGCTTCGAGCATGCTCGTGGGCGACACGCAGGTGCCGCCGACGATGCTGCGTGGTTACGAGGGCGGCGCGATGATCGTCTCGGACGAGGTCAAGTCGCTCGGGTATTCGGGCGGTGCGGCCGCCAAGGCTGCCGAGGCCAGTGTCGTGGTGGGCGATAAGGTCAAAAAGGGCGCCAAGGTGCTCGATGACAAGGGATCGGTTGCCGTGGACAAGGGCAGTCGCGCGCTGGGTAAGCAGCTCGGCAAGACGCGCGGCATGTTCAAGGCCTTTAAGGACGAATATCAAAAGGCGAGCGGGGGCTCGTCAAAAGCTAGCAAATAGCGACGTACCAAATGATGGGAGGCGAGCCGGAGACATGTTGCTCCGGCTCGCTGTGTTTATGGGGGAGGGCACATGCGCCAAAACGGATCCAACTTAAACGGGCGCTCCGGTGCGCGTCCGACGGCTCGCCGCGACCTGGGGCAGCTGCCCAGCGGTCAGCGTCGACGTCGCCGTAAGCCCGGCGCGGTGTACCTCAACCATAGCCGCGGGTTTAGCGACCGCAGCGCGCGCATTGGCAACGGACGCACGCCGCGCCGGCCGTCCCGTCTGCCCTATGCGCTCATTGCCGTGGGCTGCGCGCTCGTGCTGTTTATCGCTGCCGTCGTGGGCTACGTCAACCGCAGCGTGGACGTGGAGCTCAACGGGCAAAAGACCGCGGTGCGCGTGGGTTCTACGCTGCAGAACCTTATCGACGACCAAAGCCTGACCGAAACGTACGACGCCGGCGACCTGCTGGCCGTCGACGATAGCGTGCTCAAGCGCCATGGCGGCGAAAAGCTGTCCGTGAAGGTCGACGGCAAGCGCGTGAAACAGGGCAAATGGGATAGTCGCGAGCTTACGGGCGGCGAGAAAGTGACGGTCAAGGACGGCCGCAACACC
This sequence comes from uncultured Collinsella sp., assembly GCA_934617135.1. Lineage (GTDB taxonomy): Bacteria > Actinomycetota > Coriobacteriia > Coriobacteriales > Coriobacteriaceae > Collinsella. The sequence goes on from CAKTUC010000013.1 coordinate 6,222, forward strand.
TACGAGAAGCACGAGGTCCAGGCCACGACTATCGAGCCCAAACTGACGGTCGAGGGCACGGGTGCCATTGAGTATGTCAAAACCTGGGGCGTTCAGGGCCGCTCCGAGGTATGGGTCGGCGAGCAGTCGGGCAAGACGCGGGACCGCGGCGAGGTCGTGCCCGCCACCGACTGCGTAGTCGAGTGCGCAAGCGTAGCGCCCAAGGGTAACGAAAAGTACGTGGCCCTGACATTTGACGAGGGTCCGAGCGGCGCGACCAAGCAGATCTTGCAGGTGCTCAAGGAAAAGGGCGTCACCGCGACGTTCTTCCTTTCGGGCGATGCCGCGGAAGCCTCGCCTGCTACTGCCAAAGCGATTGTCGATGCCGGGTGCGAGATCGGCTCCAACAGCTACAGCGATGATTCACTCAAGGGCGAGGATCGCGAGACGGTGCGCAAGCAGATCGCGAAGGGCACCGAGGCGATTAAGTCGGCGACCGGCGTCGAGACGATGTTGCTGCGTGCCCCCTACGCCGCGTTTGACGAGCAAAACTGGATCGACTCGATGGACCTGGTGTCCGCCGTGGTTTCGTGGAATATCGATTCGGGTGACTGGCTGCTCAACGGCGCTGACGAGCAAGTATCGACCGTGCTCGACTCGGTGACGCCGGGCAATATTGTGCTGCTCACCGATAGCGATGAGTGCGCCGAGCAGACGCTCGAGGCACTGCCGCAGATTATCGACGGCCTTGTCGCCGACGGCTACAAGATCGTGACGCTCAGCGACCTGGTCAAGACGGACACGGCATTGAGCAAAAAGCTCACCTCGCTCACCAAGGTTTCCATGCCCAAAAACGCCGTGTTCCCCCAACTCCCCGAGGACGACGACACCGCAGAGTAGCCATGTAAGAACGTCCCCAATGACTATGTCACGGATACGTCAGTGTTTGGTATGCCTGCAATGTGCAGCGCATAAATTCGGTGCCGCAGCGCGATGCTGATGCTATAGTTACTGCGGTTAATGAGGGTCAAGAGAAAGGTTACAGGTGAAATCCAAACCTCGACCATACAGTCGATGACCCCATGCAGGTGCTTTCTGCGCGTGCACGGGGTGTGAGCGCCGAGCGGCGTGCCGCCCGCGCATGCGTATACATGTCTAAAAGTCCACGGATTGCGTGCCGGCATGGTCACGCAGTCCGCAGGAATAATGATGGGGAGCACCATTGAATTATCTGAGTGAGATGCTCAAATTGCCGGTCTTGGACGTCGACGGCGAAAAGCTCGGCGTGGTCAACGATTTTGGCATTGCTACCGGCGAAGTTTTTCCGCACGTGACGTCGCTCGCGTTCCGCGGCCCCGGCAAGACGCCGTTTATGATCAGCTGGCGCAAGTGGGTCGACCGTATCGACGAGACGGGCGTGTACCTTAAGACGTCGGCCACCGAAATCCGCTTTTCGTACCTGCAGCCGACTGAGCTGTTGCTGGCGCGCGATGTTCTCAACAAGCAGATCGTCGACACGCAGGGCATGAAGGTCGTGCGCGTCAACGACATCAAGTTCTCCATGTCGGGCGAAAATCAGCTGCGTCTGCTGGGTGCCGAGGTTGGCGCCCGCGGTCTGCTGCGCGCGATCAGCCCCGCACTTGAGCATGTCGTCGAGGGCTTTATGAAGCATCTGGGCAAGCCGCTCAGCGAGGACATCATCGCCTGGTCCTACATGGACCTGCTTGACCGTTCGACTAAGAACATCCAGCTCTCGGTGTCGCACAAGACGCTTGGCGAGCTGCATCCTGCCGACATCGCTGACATCATCGAGCAGCTCGACCCGCGCCTGCGCGCGCAGGTGTTCGCGCAGCTCGATACGGCACAGGCCGCCGAGGCCATCTCGGAGTTCGATGACGACGAGCTCATGACCGAGATGCTCGAGGGCCTGTCCGACACGGACGCATCGTCGATGCTGGCCATGATGGACCCGGACGACGCTGCCGACCTGATCGACGAGCTCGATTATGAGAAGGCCGAGAAGCTCCTGCGCCTGATGGGCGTCAAGGAGGAGAAGGCGATTCGTAACCTGCTGGGCTACGAGGACAACACCGCCGGCCGCATCATGACCTCGGAGTTTGTCTCGCTGCCCGCCACGGCGACGGTCGGCGATGCCATCGAGGCGATTCGCAAACTCGACGAGGACTTTGAGAGCGTCTATTACGTCTATACCGAGGATCCGAGCGGCATGCTGACGGGCGTGCTTTCGCTGCGCACGCTGATCGTGGCCGATCGCGATGCCACGCTGGGCCAGCTCGCCTATCGCGATCTGGTCTACGTGTCGCCCGACGAGGACCAGGAAGACGTGACGGACGAGATGACCAAGTACGACCTGGTTGCCATCCCTGTCTGCGACGAGAACCGTCATATCCTGGGTATCGTGACCTTCGACGACGCCATGGACGTTATCGCCGAGGAGCATCAGGAGGACCTGCAGATCGCCGGTGTCGGCTCGGGCGATAGCGCGTCGGACGACTCGACGAACGTGCTCAGCTGGTTCGTGCATCGTCAGTACTGGGTCGTCGTGTGGGGCATCGCCTCGTGCATTATGGCGACGGTGCTGGGGACGGCGCTGGGCTCCGCGCATCTGGTGGTGTTCCCCATGTGCGCCATGCCGCTCGTGCTGCTGGCTGCCTCGCGCATGGTGTCGTTCGTCAAGAACTACTTCCTCGAGTATGACGGCCACGACGACGAGCCCAAACCGTACCTGGGATTCTTCTTCCAGAGCACGGGTATGGGCCTGATTCTGTCGCTCGTGACCTACCTGTGCGCGCAGTTGGTGCGCACTGCCGCGTTCCCCGATGCCCCCATGTTCGAGGAGCAGCTCTTTACCGGGTGCTTTAACCTTGCGGCCATCATCTGCCTGGTCAGCAACATGAGCGCCGTGATTTATCTGATGGTGCTGTTCTGGCGCGATGAGCACGACCTCAATACGTCGGGTACCGCCATGAACGTCATCGCCGTCATGATCTCGTGCGTGGCGTACTGCACCGCCGCGGTGCTGCTCACCATGTCGGTCATGGGATAGGTGGTCGCGTGCAAAACACGAAGCAAAAGTCGAGCACCAAGCAAAAGCTGACCATCGCCGCCATTTTTGGCGCCATGGGTCCCGGTCTGCTGGCGGCGCTTTCGGGCAATGACGCCGGCGGCATCGCCACGTATTCCAGCGCAGGCGCCAGTTATGGCTACAAGATGCTTTGGATGCTTCCCGTCATGACCGTGCTGCTCATCGTGACGCAGGAGACTGCTGCCCGTTGCGGTTGCGTGACGGGTAAGGGTCTGGCATCGCTCATCCGCGAACGCTTTGGCGTGCGCAAGAGCGTGCTGGCCATGGCGGCGCTGTTGATCGCCAACACGGCCGTGACCATCTCGGAGTTCGCGGGTATCGCGAGCGGCCTTGCTCTTTTTGGCGTCCCGGCGAGCATCTCGGTGCCGCTTGTGGCGCTGCTGGTGTGGATGCTTACCATGTCGGGCAGTTTTCAGCGTATCGAGAAGATTTTGCTGCTGGTAAGCTGCGTGTTTGTGACCTATATCGTCGCCGCGTTTATGGCTGGCCCCAACTGGGGCGAGGTCGCGGTCGACTTGGTCGTGCCCAATATCCAGAATGATCCCAACTACGTGTCGCTCGTGGTCGCAACAATCGGTACCACCATCGCACCGTGGATGATCTTCCTGGCGCAGAACAACGTGGTCGATAAGAACGCGGGCGAGGACGATATCGTGCTGCAGCGTATTGATACCGTAAGCGGCTCGATTGCTGCCGATATAATCGCCGGCTTCATTATCATCACGACTGGTACGGTGCTGTTCCCGGCGGGTATTCAGATTAGCGATGCCGCTGACGCTGCCCGTGCACTGGAGCCTATCGCGGGCCAGTGGTCCACGGTGCTGTTCGCCTCTGGTTTGGTTGCGGCGAGCTTTTTGGCCGCGTGCGTGCTGCCGGGTGTTACGTCCAGCGCCATCTGCGAGGCATTTGGCTGGGAGCGCGGTGCCGATCGCAGCTGGGACGAGGCTCCGGTCTACCGTGGCATCATTACGGCCATCATCGGTATCTCTGCCGTGCTGGTGCTTTTGCCCGGCGTCGATCTGTTCCAGATTATGATGACCTCGCAGGTCATTAACGGTGTGCTACTGCCTGTGGTTCTGGTGTTCCAGGTGGTTATCGCCGCCGATCGACACATTATGGGTGCCAACCGCAACGGCCGCGTATGGAACGTGCTTACGTGGGCGACCATCGGCGTGATCACGGTGCTGACGGTTGTCATGTTTGTGCTGCAGGCGATGGGTTACAGCGCTTAACGCTCCTTTTTGCTTCCGGACAGGCCGCAGCGATGGGCTGCGGCCTGTTTTTGCTTGCTATAGGGGCTTAGTTATATGGCCGTGGGCAAAAAATGCCAAATATGAGTACTGTTGTTAAGCAGATAGCATTTACACCCGAGAAGATAATGGACATAACACATAGTATGTTCATTAAAATGAGCCTCAACTGGCCTTAGACCAGCCAATCCAGCTGCCTTAAGGGCGCGCGGAGATCGCTCGGACGTCGTTTTGGGCGATTTAGCCTGCTACTAAAATGGTAACAGTACTCATATTTGCCCTTTTTTGCCCACGACACTTCGACACGATGCAAAAAGCCGCCCCTGGACTGGAATTGACAGCCCAGGGGCGGCTTTCGCTTGTCGCAGGAGCGTCCCCAAGTGCCGGCCGAAAAGGAACGTCCCCAAGTGCCGGGTTATTTGTCGGTACCCAGCTTGTGTGGCTTGTAGGCGAGGGCGTTGACCAGCGCGTCGGCGGCGGACTTAACGGCTGTCGGCTGTGGATCGTTGACGTGGTCCTCGGGATGCACGGGTAGGTCCTTCTTGACGGCATCGTGGATCAAGTTGAGGTACTCGGCCACGCCGGTGGTCGACAGGTGCGTGCCGTCGCCATCGAACAGGTCGTTGCGGTTGGCGCTGTACCCGTACCAGTCGATAACGCGCACATTCTTGTAGCGCGTGGCGGCGTTGGCGATGGCCTGGTTGGTGGATCCGACCCACGGCTGCGGGCTACGCGTGTTTACAAACACGACAATGCGCTGCTCGCCGGCGTCGGCCATGATCGCGTCGACTTGGGCGTCCGTTACCAAACCGTTGGTGCCCAGGGCAAAGACCACAATCTTGCCGGCAAGGTTCTGCTGGATATAGCCTTCAAATGTCGCGCGGCCCGCATCGAACTGGCGGCCCTTTTCGGCATCGATATGACTGTGCGGGAACACGCCGTCAAAGGAATCCACGGCGCGTAGCGACACGGAGTCACCGATCATCAGCAGGTCGTAGGAGCCATCGGGGAAGCCGTCGTTGTCCTTGTCGGTGTCGTCGGCCGCCTGCTGGTCCGCAGGCGCGGCGTTTTTGGCTTCCTTATTCAGGACCTCGGCGCCCTCGCCACTCAGTGCGGAGGTCTCCGGCACAAAGATCAAGCCGCCCAGCGCGATGACGAGCACGATGCCACAAGCGGCGCACACGGGAACGTGCGCGCGTGCCCAGTTGGCGGGCGTGGTGGTGCCATCGCGGAATTCGGCGACGGTGCGGCCAAAAGCGCCCTTCCTAAACGGCGTCTCGATAAAGCGGTAGGAACACTCGGCTACGGCTACCACCAGCAACACCTGCAAAATGTACTGCCACCAGGGCGTGTCGTTGATGTTGGCGACCGGGTTCATGAGCAGCAGCAGCGGATAGTGCCACAGGTAGATGCTGTAGGAGCGCTTGCCAACCCATACGAGCGGCTCGGCGGATAGCGCGCGGGCAACCATTCCCTGGGGCTGCACGCAGGCAGCGATAACCATGAGCGTGAGGATGGAGCACAGCAGCGTGCCGCCGCGATACTGGAACGCGGTGTAGCCGTTGGTGAGTGCGACCATAGCGGCGAGGCCAATCAGGCCTACAACGCCCAGCACATCGATGGATGCGGGCGAGGACCAAAAGCGCACGAGCGCGCTCGGCTGGGCCGGGGCGGCTTCGGCTGCGTTGTCGGCCTTCGTGCCCTGCTTGTCCTCGGGATTTTTTCCGTGCCTGGCGGCGAGGCGGTCGATCCCCAAGCGATGGGCGAGGCGCACCGGCGCCAGGTCGCGATCGGGGATAAAGGCCATCCAGGCACCCAGCAACAGCGAGAACACGCGGGTGTCGGTGCCGTAGTACACGCGGCTGGGATCGGCGGCGGGGTTGTAGAGCACCATCATGGCGACGGCGGAAACCGCGGCAAGGCCCAGAACCACGCGGCGCGTGTTGGGTTTGCTCACATGCATGGATACCATGGCAAACAGCAGCGGCGGCCAGATGAGGTAGAACTGTTCCTCGATGGCAAGCGACCAAAAGTGCGTGAGCGGCGAGGGGTCGCCCAGGGCATTGAAGTACGAGACGTCCTGGGCGATCTGCCACCAGTTGTTTAAGAACAGCAGCGACGGCAGGATGTCGGGACGCATCTTGGTGAGCATCACGTGGTTAAAGATTGTGCACAGCGCGCAGGTCACCACCACGACGGTCACTACGGCGGGGAACAGGCGGCGGATGCGGCGAATCCAGAAGCTCTTGAGGTCGATGCGTCCGGTCTTGGCGACTTCGTTGAGCAGCAGGCGCGTGATCAGATAGCCCGAAAGCACAAAGAAGATCGTGACGCCGAGCAGGCCGCCCTGAGCCCACGTGAGGTTAAGGTGATAGAGCACCACCGCGACGACGGCGAGCGTACGCAGGCCGTCGAGCGCGGGAATGTAACGGGATTTGGGGCGAGCAGTCGCCTGCTGGTCGGTAGCGGACGAGCGCGTGGCGTCGGTGTTGGTCTTGGCTGCATGGGCGTTCTTGTTGGTGGGCGCTCGGTGCGGGCTCGGGGCGCGTCGCGACTCACCGGTGCGACGCTCGGCGCGCGGGCGTTCGTGCGGCGCCTGATTATCGGGCGCGCGGCGCGGGCCGCGCGGGCTCGATTGCGGGAATTGTTCCATAAAACATCATCCAATGACGAGAATAATCAGCACATATTCATTGTAGCCGCCTGCTCCTGTGAATGCTTGCTGCTGGCGCAACCTCAAGCGCGTGTTCACATCAAAGTGAACTAAAGTTATAGAGGTGCGAGACCGCACAATTGACGGTCGACGGTGGGCATAAAGCCCGCAGATGAGGAGGTTTCCATGGCAGATCGCGGCATCGTTGCGGTGTTCGGCAGCATGAACATGGACCTTTCGGTGGCGTGCGAGCGCATGCCGCGCGCGGGTGAGACGGTCGGTGGCAGCGGTTTTATCACCAATGCCGGCGGCAAGGGCGCCAACCAGGCCGTAGCCGCCGCACGCATGGGTGCGCGCACGTGCATGATCGGTGCCGTCGGGTGCGACCCGTTTGGCGATGCGCTTGTGGCGGGGCTCCAAGATGCCGGCGTGGGCGTTGAGTTTGTGGCGCGTCGCGACGACGTGGAGACCGGAACCGCGACCATCATTCGTTGCGAGGGCGACAATCGCATCGTGCTGTCGCCGGGCGCCAACCATGCGCTTGCGGGCGAGGACGTGGCCTGCGCGCTGCGCTATATGGTGGCTGACGAGCTCGATGGCGATGTCTGCGAGCTTGCCCCGGCGGCCGGCGGCGTCTTTGTCGCCCAGGGCGAATGCGACCTGATGGCAACGGCTGCGGCGCTCTCTTGCGCCCATGGGCTGGGGTTCTATACGGTCTTTAACCCGGCGCCCGCCTGCGATCTGCCGGCAGGAGCGTGGCCGGCGGTCGACCTGGTCTGCCCCAACGAGACCGAGTGCCAGGTGCTGACGGGCATCTTGCCCACGGATGACGCGAGCTGCGTCGCTGCGCTTGGGGCTTTGCTCGCCAAGGGCGCCGGGGCCGCGGTCATCACGCTGGGCGGAGCTGGCTCGGTTACGCTCGGCGACGACGGCGAGCTGCTGCGCATGCCGGCGCTTTCGAGCGCGGTGGTCGACACCACGGCTGCGGGCGACACGTTTATCGGCGCGCTTGCAGCGGCTCGTCTAGAGGGCCTGCCGCTTTTTGAGTGCATGACCGCGGGCGCTCGCGCCTCGGCGGTGACGGTGTCGCGCTTGGGCGCGCAACAATCGATTCCCACGCGCGCCGAAGTTGAACATTGGTTTGGTTAAACGATAAAGACGGAGAAGCGGAGTAGAACAATGGCAACCAAGAAGCTGATCCTTGATCTGGATATGGGTGTGGACGACGCGATGGCGCTTGCCTATGCCATCGCGAGCCCCGAGGTGGAGCTCGTCGGCATTACCACGTGCTTTGGCAATGTGCGTGTTGAGCAGTCGGCGCATAACTGCCTGGCGGTGCTCGACCTGCTGGGTCGTCCCGAGGTGCCGGTGTACCTGGGTGCTGATCGCCCGATTCGCGCGACCGAGCCCTATACGCCGCCGGCGTCCACCACGCTCATCCACGGCAAGAACGGCATTGGCGGTGCGAGCGTGCCCGCGTCGCCGTACGAGCCGGTGGGCGCGACGACAGCCGAAGGCAATGCAGCGGTCGACTATCTGATCGATGCCGCACGCACTTATGGACCCGACCTGGTCTATGTGGCGACCGGTCCGCTCTCTAACTTGGCGCTCGCCCTTGAGCGCGACGCGGCGGCGATGATGTCTATTGGCCGTGTGGTCGTGATGGGCGGCGCCCTTACCGTGCCTGGCAACGTGAGTGCGGGCGCCGAGGCCAACATGGCGAGCGACCCCGAGGCGGCCGATGCCGTGCTACGCTCGGGCCGTAAGCTCACCATGGTTGGTCTGGACGTGACGCATCGCGTGGTGCTTACGCGTCGCGATATCGCCGGCTGGACGGGTTCGGGCACCATGGCCGGTTGCGCGTTTGCGAGCATGGTCGAGCACTACATTGGTTCGTACGAGATGAACGCCCCCTACCTGGGCGGTTGTGCGCTGCACGATCCGCTTGCCGTTGCCGTGGCGATCGACCCCACGCTCGTGGGCGCGCTCGGCTGCAACCTGCGCGTCGACCTGCTGGGCGAGTATCGCGGCCGCACCATCTGCGACGAGCACCGCCTGTCCGATCCGGACAAGAGCGCGCTTGTGGCACTCACCGTGGACGCCCCGCGCTTCCTGTCCGAGTTTAAGACACGCATGGCCCGCGTCCTGGGCTAAGTGCTTCCTGCACCCCGTCCCAGAAAAATCATCGGGCTGCAAAAGCAGTCAAAAGAGCCCCGTCCCAACTTAGCTACCGAGTAAATGCGCCCGTTGGGGGAATAGTTGTGCCGCTTCGCTTGACAACAGGCTAAACTAGCTAATAAACATTTACTATTCTGTTTAGATTGAATTTGCGGTCGTTTAGGTGCCGAGCCACGGGGCGGTCAAGCCACGATGCTCGGCCGCGACCGATGCTAGGGGGAACGATGGCTAAAGCAAGCGTCCGCGAGATCAGCCGTATCACCGGTTTTTCGCCCGCGACCGTGTCCAACGCGCTCAATCGCAAGCGCAGCGTGAGCGAGGAGACCGCCAAGGTCATCCTGGAATGCGCGCAGTCGCTCGGCTACCAGCAGTCGACGCAACTCGAGAGTATCCAGTTCGTGCTTGCGCGCAAGACGGGCGCCATCCTGGACGAGAGCACCTTTCACCCCGCGGTTATTGAGGGCGTGGAGCGCCAGGCGCGTCGCCACGGCATGAGCACGAGCTTTGTCTCGCTCGACTTTAGCGACCTGGACGCCGTGCGTCCGCAGGTCGAGGGTCTGATCGCCGACCCGTCGGCCGCCATCGTGCTGATGGGTACGGAGCTGGGCGAGGAGGACTACGCCCTGTTTGCCAACGCGGCGGCCCATCTGATCGTGCTTGACGGCTGGAGCGACCGCCAGTACTTCGACGCCGTGGTCATCGCCAACACCGACTCGGTGCTGCGCGCCGTGGATTACCTTATCGAGAAGGGTCACAAGCAGATCGGTTATCTGGCGGGCGACCTTCGCATCCGCAACTTTAAGGACCGCGAGCGCGGCTATCGCCAAGCGCTTGAGGATGCGGGCCTTGAGGCCAGCCCGGAATGGCGTGTCACGCTGGGCACCACGCTCGAGGGCGCTTATCGCGACATGGGCGTGTGGCTCGACAATGTCTCGCGCGACGATCTGCCGACGGCTTTCTTTGCCGAAAACGACGTGCTCGCCGTGGGTGCCATGCGCGCGCTCAATGAGCACGGTATTCGCGTGCCCGAGGATGTTTCGATCATCGGCTTTGACGACCTGTCTTTGGGCGCCTTCTCCAACCCGCCGCTCACCACGGTGCATGTTCCCAAGCACGAGGTGGGCGAGATCGCGGTGCGCCGCCTGGTGGGCAACATTCGCAATCCCAAGAGCTATACCTGCAAGACGGCCGTGTCGACCTATTTTGTCGAGCGCCAGAGCGTACGCGAGCTCTAGGCTGAGTGGGGCCCGTTCGCAATAGATGCGGACATGCCGCGGGCGGATACACAAAGAGTCACAGATAGAGGATCCTTCGGGGCCCTCTTTTTGTTGCCCTTGTATGTTCAGATTGTTTACATACCGTTTAGGCTGATTTCCCTACCGTTTACGGGACTTTCGCGTTAAACTACTAAACAAAAGAGTAAAACATTTAGTAAACAGAACAAAACGAAACATGCGTCTGTTTACTGAACATGTGACTAGGGGAGGACGTACATGGATAAGATCAAGCTCGGTTTTGTGCCTACGCGCCGCAGTATCTTTAGCGCGCCGGACGCGATCAAGTATCGCGGCCTGACGGCTGACCGTCTGCGCGAGATCGGTGTCGACATCGTCGATATCGACGACATCAACGACGAGGGCCTGCTGTTCGACGACAGCCATATCGAGCCTATCGTCAAGAAGTTCCGCGCCGAGGGCGTCGACGGCATCATGCTGTGCCACGCCAACTTTGGCACCGAGTACGTCTGCGCCCGCCTTGCCCGCGAGCTCGGCCTGCCCGTGCTGCTGTGGGGCCCGCGCGACGAGCGCCCCGAGCCCGACGGCACCCGCCTGCGCGACAGCCAGTGTGGCCTGTTCGCCACCGGCAAGGTTCTGCGCCGCTTCCAGGTCCCCTTCACCTACATGACCAACTGCCGCCTGACCGATCCCGAGTTCGAGCGTGGCGTTTGGGACTTCCTGGCCGTGTGCAGCGTGGTCAAGACCTTTAAGCACACTCGCATCCTGCAGATGGCCACCCGTCCGTTCGACTTCTGGTCCACCATGTGCAACGAGGGCGAGCTGCTCGAGAAGTTCAACATTCAGCTTTCGCCCATCCCCATGACCGAGCTTGTCCAGGCCGTGCGTGACGCCCAGGCCGACGAGCAGGCCATGTCCGCCATGCTCGCCCACATCAACGACAGCTTTGAGATCTGCATCCCCGAGGACAAGGTTCCCGCGGTCGCCGGTCTTGCCATTGCCATGAAGCGCCTGGTGGAGAAGTACGGCTGCAACGCCGGCGCCATCCAGTGCTGGAACGCCCTGCAGGACGAGCTGGGCATTATGCCCTGCGCCGCCAACGCCATCCTCAACGAGATGGGTATCCCCGTCGTCTGCGAGACCGACATCCACGGCGCCATCACTGCGCTCATGGTCGAGGCGGCCGACCTGGGCCGTCACCGTGGCATGTTCGCCGACTGGACCGTCCGCCATCCCGACAACGAGAACGGCGAGCTGCTGCAGCACTGCGGCCCCTGGCCCTGCAGCTGCGCTGCCGTCAAGCCCAAGCTCACCTATCCGCTGGCGTTCGATCATCCCGGCGCGCTGACGGCCGAGGCCAAGCACGGCGACCTCACCCTTGCCCGTTTTGACGGCGACAACGGCGAGTACTCGCTGCTGCTGGGCAATGCCCGCGGCATCGACGGCCCGGCCGGCATGGGCACCTACCTGTGGGTCGAGGTCGACAACCTCAAGCGCCTCGAGGCCAAGATCGTCGAGGGTCCCTACATCCACCACTGCGTGGCCATTCACGCCAACGTGGTGCCGGTGCTCTACGAGGCGTGCAAGTACATCGGCATTGCCCCCGACTTATACGACCCGATTGAAGAAGACGTCAAAGCCTACCTGCGAGGAGAGTAGAAATGGCAACTATCGAAGAGCTTGAGTCCCTGCGTTGGGACCTTCGTCGCGATTGCGTCGATATCATCATGGCTGGCGCCGGCGGCCACATCGGCGGCGACATGTCGGTGATCGATGCCCTCATGACCCTCTACGCTAACCATCTGAACATTTCGCCCGAGACCGTCGACGATCCCAACCGCGATCGCTTCGTGCTCTCTAAGGGCCATGCCATGGAGGCCTACTACGCGGTGCTGTGCCACGAGGGCTATCTGGACCTCGACGATGTTAAGGCCCGCTTCTCCAAGTTCGGCAGCCCCTATATCGGCCACCCCAACAACAAGCTCAAGGGCATCGAGATGAACTCGGGTTCGCTGGGTCACGGTCTGCCCGTGGCCGTGGGCATGGCGCTCGCCGGCAAGATGGACGGTCGCGACTACCGCGTCTACACCATCATGGGCGACGGCGAGCTTGCCGAGGGCTCGGTCTGGGAGGGCGCCATGAGCGGCGGCAACTACCAGCTCGATAACCTGTGCGCGCTCGTGGACCGCAACCGCCTGCAGATCAGCGGTAGCACCGAGGACGTCATGAAGCAGGATTCGCAGGAGGAGCGCTGGGCCGCCTTCGGTTGGAACGTGCTGTCCATTCCGGGCAACGACGTCCAGGCCATCGATGCCGCGCTGACGCTGGCCGCCGAGACCAAGGGCAAGCCCACGGTCATCATCCTCAACACGGTGAAGGGCTACGGCTCGCCGGTTATGGAGGACAAGGCCGCCTGGCATCATCACCTGCCCAACGATGAGGAATATGCCCAGATCATCGCCGATTTCGCTGCCCATAAGGAGGCTATCAATGGCTAACAAGATCGCCAACCGCAAGGTTATCTGCGACACGCTGCTCGAGGCCGCCGCAACCGATAAGGACATCGTCGTCCTGTGCTCCGACTCCCGCGGCTCCGCATCGCTCACGCCGTTCTTCGATCAGTATCCCCAGCAGTCCATTGAGGTCGGCATTGCCGAGCAGGACCTGGTGAGCATCGCCGCCGGCATGGCCTCGTGCGGCAAGAAAGCCTGGGCCGCCTCGCCGGCGTCCTTTGTGACCACGCGTTCGTATGAGCAGTGCAAGGTCGATGTCTCGTACTCCAACACCAACGTCAAGCTCATCGGCATCTCGGGCGGCGTGTCCTACGGCGCCTTGGGCATGAGCCATCACTCCGCGCAGGATATCGCCGCCATGAGCGCGATTCCCAACATGCGCGTGTATCTGCCGAGCGACCGCTTCCAGACCGCCGAGCTCGTGCGCGCCCTGGTCAACGATAACAAGCCGGCCTACATCCGCGTGGGGCGCAACCCGGTCGAGGACGTGTATACCGAGGACGAGTGTCCGTTCCAGATGGACCGTGCCACCTGGGTTCGCCGCGGCAACGATGTGACGCTCGTCGCCACCGGTGAGATGGTCCGCCACGCCGTGGATGCCGCCGACCTGCTTGCCGAACGGGGTATCTCGGCAACGGTGCTCGACATGTACTGCGTCAAGCCGCTCGATGCCGAGGCCGTGATCGAGGCCGCCGGCGCCACGCGCGCCGTCGTGACGGTCGAGGAGCACAGCCCCTTCGGCGGCCTGGGTTCCATGGTCGCGCAGGTGGTGGGCGAGCATTGCCCGCGTCCGGTCAAGTGCCTGAGCCTGCCCGACGCGCCGGTCATCACCGGCACGAGCTCCGAGGTCTTTGCGCACTACGGACTTACGGGCACCGGAATTGCCGAGGCCGTCAAGGACTTCCTGCCCGCAGAGTAATTGGAATGTGACAAAGGGACCGTCCCTTTGTCACATTCATTTTGAAAGGGGTGGCCATGGGCCGCTACATCATCGGAATCGATCAGTCTACGCAGGGCACCAAGGCGCTGCTGGTGGATGAGGGCGGCCATCTGATCCACCGTGCCGACCGCGCGCATCGCCAGATTATCAACGAGGCCGGCTGGGTGAGCCACGATCCTGCCGAGATCGCGGCCAACGTGCTGGCCGTGGCTCGCGCCGTGGTGGAGGAGACCGGGGTCGACCCCGCCGACGTCGCCGGCATCGGCATCTCCAACCAGCGCGAGACCACCGTCGCCTGGAATCGCGCGACGGGTGAGCCGCTGTGCAACGCCGTGGTGTGGCAGTGCGCCCGCGCCCGCGAGCTGTGCGACGAGCTGGCCGCGTGCGAGGGCGTGGCCGAGCTGGTGCGCGACACGACAGGCTTGGTGCTCTCGCCCTACTATCCGGCGGGCAAGATGGCTTGGATTCTCGCAAACGTGCCGGCGGCAGCCGAGGCTGCTGCGGCGGGCGAGCTGTGCCTGGGCACGATTGACGCCTGGGTGGTCTGGACGCTCACGGGCGGCGCCGAGTTCCGCTGCGACTGGTCCAACGCCAGCCGCACGCAGCTTTTCGACCTGCGCCGCGGCTGCTGGAGCGAGCCGGTGTGCCAAGCCTTTGGCATCGATCCGGCCTGCCTGCCGCAGGTGACCGATTCTGATGGCCTGTTCGGCACAACGGACCTGGGCGGCTTTTTGCCGGCGCCCGTGCCCGTTCACGGCGTGCTGGGCGATAGCCACGCCGCCCTGTTTGCGCAGGGCTGCCACAGCCGCGGCATGGCCAAGGCGACCTATGGCACCGGAAGCTCGGTCATGATGAACGTCGGCGACGAGTTTGTCGCCAGCTCGCATGGGCTTTCGAGCTCGCTCGCGTGGCGCATGGACGGCGTGACCGAGTACGTGCTCGAGGGCAACGTGAGCTATGCCGGCGCCGTCAAGACGTGGCTGCGCGACGACCTGGAGCTCATCAACAACCCCGAAGAGGTCACCGACCTGTGCTATGCCGCCAACCCGGCGAGCCGCGTCTACTTTGTGCCGGCGTTTACCGGTCTGGGCGCGCCGCACTGGGCGAGCGATGCCGAGGGCTGCGTCTTTGGCATGACGCGCACCACGGGCCGCGCGGAGTTCGTAAAGGCCGCCGACGAGTCGATCGCCTATCAGATTTTTGACGTCATCGATGCGATGGTCGAGGATTCGGGCGCGGCGCTGGCCGAACTTCGTGTTGACGGCGGCCCCACGCGTGACGCGTACCTGATGCAGTTTGAGAGCGACTTGGTTGGCTCGCCCATCCGCATTGCGAGCAACGACGAGATGAGCGGTCTGGGCGCGGCCTGGGCCTGCGGCATTGCGCTGGGTATGTACACGCGCGATGTCGTCGACGTCTACGGTGCCCGCGGCATCGTGGAGCCGTCGATGCCCGCCGACGAGCGAGCCAAAAAGATCGCCGGCTGGCGCCATGCCGTCGACGCGACTATCGCCTACACTGCCTAGGCGGCTGCGCGGCGCCCAAGGATTTTTCTGGGACGGGGATAAAAAACTCATTGGTCTCCGTCCCAGGTAGCTAATTTGGGACGGGGCTTTTTTGACTGGTATGATTGGTGCGACCATTCCAACCAGCTAAAAGAGCCCCGTCCCAAATTGACTATCGAGAGGATCTGCCATGGAGCGCATTGCGAGCTTTTCTGTCGATCATCTGCTGCTTGAGCCCGGCGTATACGTGAGCCGCATCGACCGCGACCCGGCGACCGGCACCGCCGTCACCACCTTTGACCTGCGCCTGACCACGCCCAACAAGGAGCCGGTCATGAACACTGCCGAGTGCCACACCATCGAGCACCTGGGCGCGACGTTTCTGCGTAATCATGCCGAGTGGTCGAGCCGTATCGTCTACTTTGGTCCCATGGGCTGCCGCACGGGCTTTTACCTGGTCGTGTTTGGCGAGGTGACG
Organism: uncultured Collinsella sp.; assembly: GCA_934617135.1. GTDB lineage: Bacteria > Actinomycetota > Coriobacteriia > Coriobacteriales > Coriobacteriaceae > Collinsella. The sequence continues at coordinate 22,059 of CAKTUC010000013.1, forward strand.
AGCGAGGAGATCCTGCCGCTCGTGCGCGAGTTGTTTGAGTTCGTCGCCGGCTTTGAGGGCGATGTCCCCGGCGCCGCTCCCGAGGAGTGCGGTAACTACCTGGATCAGAACCTTCCCATGGCCAACTGGCTCGCGCGCCGCTATCTCGACCGTAACCTGGCCGATATCGACGAGAAGCACCTGCACTATCAACAGGCGTAAGGGCTTTATCGTCCAAAACGCGCGCATTGGGCGCCTTCGCTTATGCGGGGCGCCTTTTTGTTGAGTGGTCGGGATGAGCGTTCAAAATCGCTCATGTTTGTTCTAGAATGTTCATACCGTCACATAAACGAACAGGAGTGAACATGCATATCTACTCTGTTAACGATTCCGAGTTCAAACCCTACGGCCGCGTGTGGGACGACGTGCCCTCCAGCCTGACCGCCCCGCTTGTCGAGGCGCTCTCCGCCACGCCCATTCCCGAGGGCAGCAAGTACGTGGCCTCCGCGCCCGAGCTCGAGCAAGTCGAAGGTGCCGACACACTCGGTCTGCTCATGTACGGCGGCCGTCCCTTCCAGCTGGGCTGGTGCAACGGCCACAACACGAAGCTCAACTGCCTGGAGTATCACCGCGCCAGCGAGTTCAACCTGGGTGCGCGTGACTTTATCCTGCTGCTGGCCAAGCGCGAGCAGATTGTCGACGGCAAGCTCGACACCGCGCAGGTCAAGGCCTTCCGCGCACCCGCCGGCACGCTCGTCGAGGTCTATGCCACCACGCTCCACTACACGCCCTGCATGGTCGACGACGGCGGCTTCCAGGTGATGGTGGCGCTGCCGGCGGGCACCAATGGCCCGCGCCCCGAGGCCGCAGCCGATATGCCTGTCGCCGGCGATAGCTACTGCTACTGGAAGGCCGACAAGTGGGTCCTCTGCCACGCCGATAGCCCCAAGGCAGCTGAGGGCGGCTACGTAGGCCTCACCGGCAAGAACCTCGACATCACCGTGGACTAGAGTCTTCTGTCTCAATCTGTAACATCTAGCAGGCTAAATTGCCTCTACCTGTTACAGATTTAGACAAATCGCAGGGGGCGACCGAAAAATCTCGATCTGTAACACCAAGCCCGGTCTTGCCGGCCTAACTGTTACAGATCGAGACAAACTGGCCCAGACCACCACGAAGGGGACAGGCACCTTTGTGGTGGTTTTTTCTACAGCTGACTTCGCAGGTAGTCGAGCATATAGGGAACAGCAAAGCGTACGTAACCGCGGCGGGCCTGTTCGATTACGCCGGCGTCGATGAGGCGTCGGCGATATTTTTGGGCGTAGTCGGGTGTGACCGACATGCGCTCGGCAACATCAGAGATGCGCGACGCGCCGTCTTCGTCGTCTGCCATCGCGACGAGAAACGCGACGTCTTGGTCCGACAGTGCGGCGAGCGTCGTCTCGCACACATCGTTTTCGAAATCGACTTTTGACGCCTCAATGGCTCCGTCGATTAGCTCTCGTGTTACGCGTTCTCCTGCCTGGCAACGATTGGCGATGTTGTAGCCGATGAGCTGCAACATGTAGGGTGAACCCTGGGTTGCGCGAGCGGCATCCAGCCGAAGATCGCCTGGGATATCAAGGCCGAGCTCTTCGAAAGCTCGCTGATAGTAGGTATCGACATCTCCGACTGAAAGCGGCTTGAGTGTGACTTTGCGCGCGCGGTTAAGAAACGTCAGCACGCGGTCATTGAGCGTCGCCGAGACCGCTCCCGGAAGGCCCGCCATGACGAGCGCGACGTTGAGTCCCTCGCCGACGAGTTCTTGATAGGCGGTGACGAGTTGTCTGATCTCGGGCGAATTGGCCTGGAGTTCATCGATAAGGATGAGGATGCCGTGTCCTTGCTCGGTCAATTTGCGCGCCAGCTGCGTGAGCTTGAACTGGAAGCTCTTGGTTTCCTGCACATCGCGTGTGAACTCAAGGCCGGCCGAGAAACCGAAGACGCTCAGGCTGCCGCCCGTGAGTTTAGGGAGATGGCGTTTGTTGGCATAGGGCTCGCCCGCCTCTTGGATTTTTTCAACAATGCGCTCGAGCATGTCCTCGGAGGCAACGGTGGGCGTGGCGACGACGAAGCCAAGCTTGCGAGCGTGATCGGCGAGCTCCCACAGGAGAACCGTCTTGCCGCTGCCTCGCTGACCGAGCATGAGCATGGCGCGGTCTCGATTGCCCGGCTCCTGTTCAAGGCCGGAGATGAATGTCGAAATCACGCTCCCGCGTCCCACCAGATAGGACGGGCGATTTCCAAATGAGGGGGAGAAGATGGTTTCAGTCATGAGTCTCCTTTCCTTTTTTTCCTATTTTTTCCTTTTTTTCCTATTCAGTCAAATGGTCTGTCACCCGAAGGCGGCTACGTGGGCCTCGTCGGCAAGAACCTCGACATCACCTGCGACTAACCTCACCAATTTGCGGTGGAATAGTTCCTGTTTGGGGGCTACAGTGCCAAAAACAGGAACTATTTCACCGCAACTGATGAGACCACCACAAAGGTGCCTGTCCCCTTTGTGGTGGTTGGGTATCAGAAAGTGTCAGGCGCGGGCGGTCGCTGGGCGCCTGCGTGCGAAAAGAAGTGTCGACCTGCGCTGCCGTCGTTGAGCGGCGTCCCGTTTGCGGGGATACTGAAGCCACGACAAGCAGCGTATGAAAGGATCGATGCATGGCTTTCCGTAATGACTTCCTGTGGGGCGGCGCGACGGCTGCC
>CAKTUC010000014.1 GCA_934617135.1 uncultured Collinsella sp.
ACCAGCGCCGCCACCAGCATCCACGCGGCAAGCCAAAAGGCGGCGACGGCACCTGCTGCCGCCACCGCCTTCACACGCTCTGTCATTTGTCGAGCAAACGCACGCACGGGCTACTCCATGTAGTAGAAATCGTCAGCCGGAAGTTTACCACCCACGGCGCTCGCGTCCGCGTCGGCCAGCACCTGCAGGTACCCGCCAAGCGCCGCCTTCATATCCTTGCCCGTCTGGCACACGAGCATGCACCCGGGAATCGCCTTCTCGGCAATCTTGGCGTTGTCCACGATGCCGGCATCGACCACGGCCTGTGCCCAGTCCGCCGGTGCCGCGTTGACGGCTTTAACGCTTGCCTCGTGACAGCGCAAGAACTCCGCCACGGCCTCGGGATGCTCCTCGGCAAACGCACGGCGCACCACGGTCACACCCGTCAGCAGGCGCGAGCCCGTGTCGCCCGCCAGCTCGTCCCACACGTCGGTCAGGCTCACCGGCGCCGACAGCTTGCCCTCGCTCTTGGCGATGGCCGCGGTCTTGAACGGCTCGGGCAGCACGCCCACGGCGGACGGATCGGCCAGCAGCGCCGACAGTACCTCGGTGGGCTCGCTCTTAAACTCGAGCGTCACCTGGCCGGTCAGACCAGCGCGCTCCAGCAGGTAGTTCATCACGTACTCCGGCGTGGTGCCCTTGCCCGTCATGTAGACGGTGCGGCCCGCCAGGTCACCAAACGTGGTCACGCCCGCGTCGCCCGTCACCACGTTCAGCACGCCCAGCGTGTTGATGTCGATGACCTGCACCGCGCCCTCGGTCTTGTTGTACAGCACGCTTGCCACGTTGGCCGGCACCAGCGCGATATCGACATCGCCCTGAATGACCTTGGGCACGATCTCGTCGGCGGCAGTGTTGATCGCAAAGTCGAACTCATTGTCCGTCTCGCCGTTTGCGGCCTGATCCATAAACTGCACCAGACCGATCGAGGTCGGCCCCTTGAGCGAGGCGACATGCACCTCGACCGGCTCGGCGGCAGCACTGCCCACAGCAGACCCGGCAGCCGAGCCCACGGCGGGCCCGGCCCCGGCAGCCCCGCCGCCACAGCCCGCGAGCGCAAGCGACAGCGCGCCCGCGGCGAGCGCCGAGGCAAACCCCCGGCGCGACATCTCAACATCAAATGCGCGCATCGCTAGCACGTCCCTTCGTTGGGCATCGTCCATGCGTGATGGTCGGTGTGCAGCAGCTCCTCGGCCAGCGGCGAGAGCGGTGCGCCCAAGAACTCGCGGTAGCATGCCTGGACATCGGGATTCTCGTGCGAGAAGCGAATGTCCGCCTTCGCATCCAGGCCCCACAGCACCTGACCGCGCTCGGCCGCCAATTCGCAGCCGTCGTGGATGGGCTGGCCGCCGCCACCGACGCAGCCGCCGGGGCACGCCATAACCTCGACGAAGTCATAGCTCACGCGTCCATCGCGAATCGCGTCGAGCAGACGGGCGGCGTTGCCCAGCCCGTGCGCCACGGCGACGCGCACCTTGGTGCCGTCGATATCGGCCACGGCTTCCTTCCAGCCGTCGAGCCCACGCACGTCGGCGAAGAAGTCGGCATCGGGGTTCTTACCCGTCACCAGGAAATAGGCCGAGCGCACCGCAGCTTCCATCACGCCGCCCGTGGCGCCAAAGATCACGCCCGCGCCCGTGCCAAAGCCCAGCGGCGTATCAAGCGGCTCCTCGACCAGCGTATCCACGCTCACGTGGTTCGCGCGGATCATGCGCACCATCTCGCGTACCGTCAGCGCAACGTCAACGTCGGGTGCGCCGTCCTCGCCCACCATGCTCGGCAGCGCGCGCTCGGCCTTCTTGGCCGTGCACGGCATCACGGACACCACAAACAGGCGCTCGGGCTCCACGCCCAGCGCCTTGGCGTAATAGGTCTTGGCGATGGCGCCGAACATCTGCTGCGGCGACTTAGACGTGGACAGGCTGTCGACAAACTCCGGATAGCGCGCCTTCACAAAGCGCACCCAGCCCGGGCAGCAGCTCGTGAACATGGGCCAGCCGCGGCTGTCGCCCTCGCCCTTGGCGGCCTTGCCCAGGCGCTCGAGCAGCTCGGAGCCCTCCTCCATAATGGTGAGGTCTGCCGAGAAATCGGTGTCGAACACATACTCAAAGCCCACACGGCGCAGCGCGCAGGCCAGGCGCTCGACGGTGGCTTCCTCGCGCGAAATGCCGAGCTCCTCGCCCCAGGCACTACGCACGGCCGGCGCGATCTGCACCAGCACGATCTTGTCGGGATCGGCGATGGCATCGAACACGGTCTCGGTATCGTCGCGCTCGCGCAGCGCGCCCGTCGGGCAATGCGTGATGCACTGGCCGCACGCGACGCAATCGGTCTTGCCGATCGGCGCGCGCCCGCGGGTGCCCACGGCGGTGTGCGTGGCACGGTTGGTCAGGTCCCAAATGCCGAGTCCCTGCACGCTCTCGCACACTTTGATGCAGCGCATGCACTTGATGCACTTGTCGTTGTCGCGGATGATGGGGAAATCGAAGTCCCAGCCCTCGCGCGCCAGATGCTGCTCGTACGGCAGATAGAAGATGCCCAGGTCGTTGGCGATGGTCTGCAGGTTGCAGTTGCCGCTGCGTACACAGCTCGTGCAGCGCGAATCGTGCTGGGACAGCAGCAGCTGCACGTTGGTACGACGGGCCTCGCGGGCCTTGGGGCTGTTGGTGTGGACCACCATGCCGTCGAGCACGTAGTTGTTGCAGGCGGCAACCAGCTGGTCGCAGCCCTCAACCTCGACCACGCACACGCGGCAGCCGCCGATCTCGTTTAGATCGCGCAGGTAGCACAGGGTGGGAATCTGGATGCCGGCAGACTTGGCAGCGTCCAGGATCGTGGTGTGCTCGGGCACCACGACTTCGCAATTATCGATCGTGAGCTTGACCATGTTGAGTGCTCCGCTTTCGGTGTTGTCGCTGACAGTGGGGTTGTTGAGCTCTACCATTCCAGGTTCCTCCCTCCGCGGAACGCGCCAAAGCCAAAGTGGTCGCAACGCAGGCAGCGGCTCGCCTCCTGGCGTGCCTCCTCCTCGGTAAGGCCCTGCTCGACCAGATTCCAATCGTGAATGCGCTCGCCGGCCTCGCGCTCGCCCAGCTCGCAGCGTCCACACTCGTGCTTGCCCTTAAACTGCACGGTCGGCAGCTCAACATCGAGCTTAATCTTGTGGTCAAAGCCCAGGTAGCGGTCGATATTTGCCGAAGCAACGCGGCCGGCGTTGATGGCGCGGATAACGGTGGCGGGACCGGTCTGGCAGTCGCCACCGCTAAAAAGACCTTCGAAGTTGGGCACGGCGCCGTCCGAATCGGTGACCACGCAGCCCCACTTGCAGGCGATGCCCATGTCCTCAAACGGCTTGGAATCGATGTCCTGGCCAATGGCCACAAACACACGCTCGCACGGAATGACGCGCTCGGGCGTGGCGGCGGCACGCGGGGCCGGACGACCGCGACGGGGCTCGCCGATAATCTGCGGCTGCACGCGCAGGCCGCTCACGCAACCGTCCTCGCCCGTCTCGATGGCGAGCGGTGCGGTGAGCTCCAGCACCTCGCAGCCCTCGGCCTGGGCGCCGGCGATCTCGGCGTCCTGGGCCGTCATATCGCAGATGCGACGGCGGTAGACGATGCTCACCTTTTCAGCACCGCAGCGCACGGCGGAGCGCGCCACGTCCATGGCCACGTTGCCGCCGCCGATGACGCACACGCGCTGGCCGCTCAGGTCGGGCAGCTCGTCGTCGCCAATAGCGCGCAGCATCTTGACGGCCGACTCCACGCCGGGCGCCTCTTCGCCCGGAAGGCCGAGCTTCTTGTCGCTGTGGGCGCCAATGGCCAGGTAGACGGCATCGAACTCGTCGCGCAGGCGGGCAAGCTCCTCGCCGTTGACGGAATGGTCAAGCTCCACGTCGATGCCGGCGCTCAAGATCCAGTCGATCTCGGCCTGCAGGCGCTCGCGCGGCAGACGGTAGCTGGGGATGCCGTAGCGCAGCATACCGCCCAGATGGTGGCGCTGCTCAAAGATGGTCACCTTGTGGCCCATCACGGTCAGGTAGTAGGCGCAGGAAAGGCCAGCCGGGCCGCCGCCGATCACGGCGATGCGCTTACCGGTGCTGTCGGCCACGCTGGGCTTGTAATCGTTGAGGTCGCTGTGCTCAACGGCAAAGCGCTTGAGGGCGAGGATGTTCATGGGATCATCGACCATGCCGCGACGGCAGTGCATCTCGCAGGGATGCTCGCACACCAGACCGCAGACGAGCGGCAGCGGGTTGTTCTTGCGGATGACCTTGACGGCGTCGGCATAGCGGCCGGCCTCGACCAGCGAAATGTAGCCGGGAATGTCGACATGCGCCGGGCAGCCCGAGACACACGGGACGCGGGCCTCGCGGTCAAAGCCGCAGGAGTGCTCGCGGATGTGATGCTCAAAGTCGTCACGGAAGCCGCGGATGGCCGTGAGCGCCATGGCGCCGGCCTCGTAGCCGATAGCACAGTCGCTCGAAAGGTAGATGGTGCGGGCGGTGCGCTCAATCAGATTGAGCGTGGATTCGTCGGCGCGGCCCTCGAGCACATCGGCGAGCAGGTCACTCAGCGCGCTCAGGCCCACGCGGCAGGGCGTACACTTGCCGCAGCTCTGCGTCGAGCACAGGTTGACGAGCGCCGCCGTAAACTCAACGGGACACGGGGCGAGCGAACTCACCGCCAGACGACGTCCGAGCGCGTCGTGCAGGTCGTCCATGACGGCCTGAGCGTGGCTGCGTTCCATTACATGCAGTCGAGCCATAAGATCCCCTCTCACATGGCAGCCCGGAGGCGAGGCCGGGCGAAATTGCTACACGCACAACACTGACCTAAAAAGTTGTTAGGTCTCAACACATTTCGGCAGTCGGTATGAAATGTCGCCCTCAGCGGTGAAATAGAACATTACCGCAGATAAATGCCATATTTGATAAAACGCGTTACCAAACGACAATGCCCCGCCCACGCAATCACGTGGACGGGGCATTGCCCTAGGTATGCGACTAGCGACCCTGTTGCTTTTACTTAAGCTCGGGCCAGAAGTCCTTGTTGGCCTCGATCATGTCGTCGAGAACTTCCTTGGCGACCTTCATCGACGGCACGGTCTTGTTGAGCGTAAAGGCCTTGAGCGCCTTCTCGTAAGAGCCCTCGATCGTAGCCTCGACCACGAGCTTCTCGGAGTTGAGCTGCTGCATCATGAGGCCCTGCTGGAACAGCGGGATGTTGTCGCGGCTGATGACCTCGGGGCCGTTCTTGCCAATGTAGGCAGGCAGCTCGACCATGGCGTCGTAGGGCATGTTGGGGATAGCGCCCTTGTTCTCGCAAATGACCAGGAAGCGCTGCTTGGTGTCGTTCTTCAGAGCGATGGCCAGATCGGCAATCCAATCGCCGTGGCTGCCCGCGTAGAACGTGCTCTCGTCGATCTCGCCGGTCTTCTCGTAATGGTCGATGCCCTCAAAGAGGTTCTTCTCGCGCGTCTCCTCGACCTCGTTTGCACGGGTGCGATCGGGGTTGGAGTGCTCGACGAACTCCTTCTGCTGCAAATAGTAGTTCAGATACGTGTTGGGCAGGTACTCCGGGAAGCACTCCATGATCTCGTACTCGCCCTTCCAGACGTAGTACCAGCTGCCCTTGGTGTGGCGGTTCTGCTCGGGATGCTCGTCGGTGGTCTCCTCGGGCTTCTTGGACATCAGCGAGCTCATGCCCTTGAGGTAGGAGTCGGGCAGCAGAATCTCGTGCTCCTTGATGTACTCGCGCAGCTGCGGGAGCACCTCCTCGCCCTTATGGCGAATCGAGGTGAACCAGCCAAAGTGGTTGAGGCCAAAGTAGTCGTACTCAACATCTTCCTTGTTGATATCGAGTGCGGCGCAAACCACGTCGATGATCGCGATCGGCATGTCGCAGATGTTGATGATGCGAGCGTTGGGACGCAGCACGCGGCAGCCCTCGGAGACGATGGCGGCAGGGTTGGAGTAGTTGAGAATCCAGTAATCCTTCTTGGCGTACTTCTCAACGTCATCGATCAGCTCGACCATGGGGAAGATGGTGCGCATGCCGTAGGCAAGGCCGCCGCAACCGCAGGTCTCCTGACCCACGCAGCCGTGACGCAGCGGAATCTTCTCGTCCTGCTCGCGCATGGCATAGCCGCCCACGCGCATCTGGGCAAACACGAAGCTGGCGTCGGTAAAAGCGGTCTCCTTGTCGGTGGTCACCGTAAGCTTGATGTCCAGGCCAAGGTCCTCGTGCAGAATCCAGTCCACGAGCACGCCGATCTTGCGCTGACGCTCCTCGTTGATGTCGTACAGACGAATCTCGTCAACGTCGAGCTCGTCCTTGCGCAGGGCAATGGACTTGACGATGCCGGGGGTAAAGGTGGATCCGCCACCACACAGAGTAATGATCATTGTTTACTGCTCCTTCTCAATTGCGTTTTCGACCTTGTCGCGCATCTCGGCGACCTTCATGCCAAAAATGATCTGGATATTGTTGCCGTTGCGGTTGATGCCGCTGTTGGGCACGTGGTTGATGAGGCTCTCATCGATGAGGTCCGGGTTCTTAACGTTCACGCGAAGACGCGTAAAGCAGTTCTCGAGCTCCTCGATGTTGTCCTTGCCGCCAAGACCTGCGACCAGGTCGGCAATACCTGCATCGACGCCCTCTGCGGGAGCTGCGGCAACAGCGCCCTGCTTCACCGCGACAGACGCGGCGGCCTCGCCCTCGGCAACGGACTCGGCGAGCTCGGACTCCTCCTCGCGACCAGGCGTGTGGAGGTTGAGCTTCTTAATAAGGAAGGTGAAGAGGAAGAAGTACAGCGCGGCGTTGACGACTCCGAGCACCAGCATAACCGGCCAGTTGGTCTTATCGACACCAAGAACCAGGTTGGAAACCACGATGTTGATGATGCCGCCTGCAGTCGAAGCGGGCACGGAAAGGACCTTGAGCAGGACCAGGAAGATGCCGGAAAGAACCGAGTGAACGACAAAGAGCACAGGAGCGGCAAAGACAAAGAGGAAGTCCATGGGCTCGGTCACGCAGGAGAGCACGGCGGTGATGATCAGCGGGATGATAACGGCCTTGGTCTTATCCTTGTTCTGCTTGTAGGCAGTGAAGATAAAGGCGAGGCCGATGCCGATGTAGGGCCACAGATTGTTGAAGGTATAGCTGTTGAAGTAGGTGCTATCGGAGAAGGGCTGGCCCGTCATTGCCATCTCGGCAACACGGATGGGATAGGCACCGGCGATAACCTGATCGCCCAGCGTCAGGGTGCCACCCACATCGGAGAACTGGAACGGGGTGTAGATGAGGTGGTGCAGACCGGTGGGAACGAGCAGCTTGTTGAGCATGCCGTAGATAAACAGACCGATGTTGCCCGACTCCTTAATGATGCCGGCAACGGAGGAGATGGCGCCCTGGACCGGAGGCCAAACGATGCAGAAGCCAGCGCCCATGATCCAGGAGATGATGATCATGATCAGGAACGGGAAGCGAACGCCCGAGAACATCGAAAGAGCAATGGGGAACTGCTTGTTCGAGTACTTGTTGAACACGGCACCGGTGATGCAACCAAGAATGATGCCGCCAAACACGCCGGTATCGAGCACCTGAATGCCCATAACGGTGCTCTGTCCGGTTCCGGTAAGGCCGAGCATGCCGCTCGCTTCGGCAAGAGAGCCGGTGGCGTTGAGCACGATGTTATTGGCCTGAAGGAACAGGAAGAACGACATCAGGGCGATCAGCGAAGCATGGCCCTTGTTCTTCTTTGCCATGGCGCCGGCGATGCCCACGCAGAACAGAATCGAGAGGTTGTTGATGATAAACATCAGCGACTGATAGACAACGGCGCCCACAAGCTGGAACGGACCGGAGCCCAGCACGGGAATCATGGCGCAGATGGTCTTGTTGGTTAGAATGATGCCCACGATGAGCAGAATGCCGGCAACCGAGAGATACATCATCGGCTGGACGATTGACTTCGCGAACACCTCCAACGGCGCTTTGAAATTGAACTTCTTTTTTGCGGTCATAGCGGTACTCCCCTTCCTTTTCCGCAAATTAAGACAGATGTGCCCTGGACAAGACCGTGAGCCTTGCCTTATATCAATCGATGTATGGGCACGTTATGCCTAGAGACCAGGTTCTCCAAGCAGGTTAACAATGTGATATGCGAGATAACTCTTCTCGGCATCGGTAACGACAACGTTATAGGTAGACGACAAGTGGGCGGCTATGGCGTCCGCGCACGAGAATGCGCACGGATACGCCGTTTCATCGATTCGGAACAGCGCGTCGCCATTGATTTGCCCTGACGTGGGATCGAGCGCTCGCTGCGCGAAAAACTGCAGGTGACGAACGAAACGCTCATAGGGCAGCGAGGTGTCATCGAGGGTCGTAGCATAGCGCTCGGAAACAATCGCAAGCACGTCGCGAACAAGCTGGACCGAGATGATGAGACGGTCGGAGCGTTGCGGCATGGTGGCGTTGACGATATGCAGCGTAATAAAACCCTGCTCTTCTTCGCTCATCTGGATGCCCATATACTCCTTGATAATCTGCAGCGCACGGCCCGCAAGCGCATACTCCTTGCGATAGAACTGCTGGATCTCGAGCAGCAACGGATTCTCACAGGAGACGCCCTTGCGCTCACGCTCCAAAGCAAGGCTGATATGGTCTGCGAGAGCAATGAGAATCTTGTCGTTGACATCAACATTGAGCTCTCGACGGAGCATCTGAACAATGTCCTCGGAAATCACGAGGTTGACGGTGGGGATGGACTCTAAAAGATGTGCCAAGCGGTCGATCGTACGCGAATCCTGAGAAGTGCCCTCCTGCAGCGCATAGGTCTTTTCGACCGATGCTTCATCGATAGCGTCGCCGGCATGACGGCCAAAGCAGAGGCCTCGACCGATGACGATGAGCTCGGAGCCATCGTCCGAAGTGACCATTGCGACGTTATTGTTGAAAACTCGCTTGATAACCACGGTACCCACCACAAGAATTTACTCGGAAAGCCAGACGACAGGCTCTTTAACAGCAACAGGGCCGGAAGCATGCTCACGAAGAGTCGACTTCTCCGAACGCTCGCACACAATAACGAAGACCGTAGGATCGAAGCCGGCGGCGCGGACCGCGTCGAAATCGACCTCGACGAGGGGCTGGCCCGCGTCGACATGGTCACCCTGAGCAACAAGCGCATGGAAGCCCTTGCCCTCAAGTTTAACAGTGTCGATTCCGATATGCAGCATCACCTGAGCAGAGCTGTCGTCGGACATGATGCCCAGTGCATGCTCGGTCGGGAACAGTGCCGCGACGGTACCGGAGACAGGAGCGCACACCGTTCCCTCTTGGGGAACCACGGCAACGCCATCGCCCACGGCACGGCTGCTAAAAGCGGGATCGTTGGTTTTTTCTAGGTGAACAAGCTCGCCGGAAACGGGAGCGAGGATTTCGAACTCGGAGGTTGCAGTCTTCTGCTCATCCGAACCGCCCATCAGGCGAGAAAAGAAACCCATGTTGGCATGTCCCTTCATAAATATAGCCCAACCAAAATCAAGCGAATGCATCCATAGAGACACACCCGTTCAAAGACTTTGGTTAGGCCCACGTCCGAGGGACTCGGTAACCTTCCGCATTTCTTTTACGTGGGCTATTGTAAACAAGCCCAAAGCCAGAATAACCATTATGAACGGCGAACGGTATTATTTCTCCGATAAACGGTATTTTGGCGGCACTTAGGGACGTTCCTTTTCTGCCGACACCCGGGGACACTCCTCGCACCAATTGTGAGTTGCGGTGAAATAGGGACTGAAAAGCCGTTTGAAAGGCAAAAGCAGTCCGTATTCCACCGCAACTTAGAGAAGGGATGCCGCCACCTGCCGGGAGGGACGGAGAAAAACTGATTGACGCTCCTGCACTAGATGAAGAGCTCGCATTCTTTCCGCTCGACGCAAGCCTTGCTCAGCATCTGGGTAACGACGGCGAGTTTGCTGGGATCAAGCTTGCGAGCATCCTGCGGACATACGGAGATGCAGCGCATGCAGGAGATGCACGCCTCGCTATCCACCTGCTTGGGATCGCCCTTGTCGATAGCCCGAACAGGGCACACCGCGGCACAGGCACCGCAGGAGACGCAGTCCTCCGTTGCCATTGGCACCATGGCGTGGCCTCCAGCTTGCTTATAAGGACGATTGCCGGGAATAGTGGGCTCGGATACATCCTCATCCAGCAGCTTGTACCGGATCTGCTGAGCAAGCTCGGCAAGCTGGGCCACATCCTGCGCGTCCGGTCGCCCAGCGGCGAACTGTCGAGCAACAGAATGTTCCGCAATGGCAGCAACTGCTGCAATCACTCTAAATCCAGCGCGTTTTGCAACGTCCTCCAACTCTACAAGCGTGTCCTCAAACGCCCGGTTTCCGTATACACAGACCAGAACGGCGCGCGCTCCGTTGCCGCGCACCATGCTCAACCGTTCAACAGCCACGGCGGGAACCCTGCCGGCATACGACGGCAGGGAGATCACGGCAACGTCGTCCTTCGTCATCGATACGGCACCGAAATCCAGTCCGTTATCGGTCAGATCAACGGTAACGGCATTCCCATCCAGCGCCCCGGCAACAAGACCAGATACCTTCTCCGTTCCACCTGTCGGACTAAACACCATTTCAAACACGCTCATCGAACATCCTCCCCTACGCCCGGTAATACACCGAGCCGTTCACGTACTCAGTCAGAGTATACGGCATGCGGGAACACCCTCCATTTTGGTGCAAAGGGGTCAGGTTTGTTTGCACCAACTTGGTGCAGATTAACCTGACCCCCTTGCACCAAAAAGGGCCCCGAGCGTAGTTGCTCGGGGCCCTTGGCTCGCATCGCTCTAGCGTGCGTCGCGTATGTTACTTGCGCTTGCCGCCGCCGTCGCCGGGACGACGGGAGCTTCCGCCGCGCTTACCGCCACGGTTGTTGCCATAGCTGCCGCGGTTATCGCGGCCGCCAGAGCGACCGCCGCGGGAGCCGGTCTGGTTGCCGCCACGTCCGCGATAGCCGCCGCGACGCTCCTCGCGGGTGTCGTCGTAGTTGCGCCAGTCATCGCGACGATCGCGGCTGGCACGCGGGTCGCGACGATCGCGCGACTCATTAGAACGACCGGCACCGCTGCGGTTGCCATTGCCACGAGCGCCGTCGCGACGCTCGCCGCCACGGCCACCCTCGCGGCCGCCACGCTCGTCAAAGCGCTTGCCGCCACGGTCCTCGCCGCCGCGGCGCTCGTCACGTCCGCCGCGCTCGTCATCGCGCCCGGAACGACGACGGTCGCCCGACCCGCGCTTGCCGCCGCGCGAACCGCGGCCCTCGTCCTCGCGCTCAACACGACGACGACCGCCGCGGTCCTCGTCCTCGCGACGACGACGATGGGCCTCGCCCTGGAACTGCTTAGCGCGACGCTCGGCACGGTTGCCGCGCGGGCCCTGCTCAGTGGCACCGCGCTCCTCGGCAGCTACCTCGCGGGCAACGCTCTCAACGGCCTCGTCCACGCGAGCCTGAACGCCCTCGCGCACGCGGGTCTTGCCGCCACGCTTGGGACGGCTCGGACGCTCGCCGTCACCACGACGCTCATCGCGACCGCGGTTGGAACGACCGGCCACATCGCCGTAATCGTCACCGTTGCGCTTGCCATCGCGGCGCGCCTGCTCAAGCTTCTTCTTGCTCTTGGACTTGCCGCGCTTGGTCTTCTTCTTCACCTTAAAGGCCGCAGGATCGCGCTCGGGATCGACTGCCGGCGGGTTGGGGCCCACGTGCAGGTCGCCGGCGTCATAAATGTCGGCCGTCTTGTCCATGAGCTTCTCAATCTCGTAGAACTCATCGACGTCCTGCTCGGTCACAAACGTGATGGCCCAGCCCAGCTCACCGGCACGACCGGTACGGCCGATGCGGTGGATGTAGTCGGTCGGCTCGGCCGGCACGTCAAAGTTCACGACGTAGCGCACGTCGCTAATGTCGATGCCGCGGGCGAGAACGTCGGTCGCCACCAGTACGTCGACCGTACCGTCGCGGAAGGCCGAAAGCGCGCGCTCGCGCTGGGCCTGGCTGCGGTTGCCGTGAATCGCGGCAGCCTTGATGCCCTTACGTTCCAGACGACGGCAGCAGCTGTCGGCGCGGTGCTTGGTGCGCATAAAGACGATGGTGCGCTCCGGGCCCTCCTTCTTGAGGAACTCGGGCAGCAGATTGTTCTTGGCCTCGATGGACACCGGGAACACAAACTGATCGACGGTGTCGGCGGTCGACGTGGCGGGCGCGATCTCCACGCGGGCCGGGTCGCTCACCAGGTCGGTGATCTCGCCCACGGCCTCCTCGTCGAGCGTCGCCGAGAACAGCAGCGTCTGCCGCTCGGCCGGCGTCTCGCGCACAATACGGCGGACGGCGGGCAGAAAGCCCATGTCGAGCATACGGTCGGCCTCGTCGAGCACCAGGACCTTGACCTCGTTCAGGTGGCAAGCACCCTGCTCAATCAGGTCGACCAGACGGCCCGGCGTGGCGACCAGGATATCACAGCCGTACTTGAGCGCCGCGGTCTGCGGCTTGTAGCTCACGCCACCCACGACGGTCACGGCAACATGGCCGGTGACGTCGGCAATCTTGCTCGCGACCTCGTCGATCTGCTGGGCGAGCTCACGCGTGGGGGTGATAACGAGCATCACGGGGCCGCGGCCGTTGCCCTCGGGCTTCTTGGCGCCGCGACGGCGGTTGCGGTCACCACGCTCGCGCACGGGCTTGGGCGGAGCGATATGCTCCAGGTTGTTCATGGTCGGCAGCAAGAAAGCGGCCGTCTTGCCGGTGCCGGTCTGAGCGGCGGCAAGCAGGTCGCGGCCCTCGAGTACCACGGGGATGGAGCCGGCCTGGACAGGCGTCGGCGCCGTGTAACCCAGGTTCTCGATAGCACGAAGCATCTCGTCGGAAAGACCCAGCTCGTCAAAGGCGGGCAGGTTCTCGGTGGCGGACTCGACAACCTCGGCGGCGTTGGCCTCGTCGGCGGCATCGAAGGCAGCCTGGGTCATGGCCTCGCGGGTCTCGTCCAGAATCTCGGCGTCCGTGACGTCGGATACAGAATTACGCATATGTTGTTGTTCCTTATCTGCACGCGTTATGGGCACGGCATGCTGCCGCGCGGGCGTGCTTGGTAGTGCGCTAATACATACAAAAACAGGTGCGCACAGAGAGGACGTTGCTCAGCACGCTGGCGATCGCTTTGGCAGCCCTATCACGCGCCGTCCAGACGCAGCAGCTCTAAGCGATGGAGCAGATTCGCCGCCGGTTAGTATACCCGCGCTTCGCATGCCCCCACGTAAACCACAGATGACGGGGCGTTGGGCTATAGCGTCGAAAGAAATGCAGGGCAATCATCCCAATCTGCATCGAAATGACGTGTATCCCATTTCTCCACTGGACACCCCCCGGGGGTATGGGTGTATAGTATCGGCAGGTTAACATTTCCGACACTACGTCACAGAAAGGAGAAGCCATGGCTCAAGATAAGTTTGATGTGGGCGGCATGACGTGCGCCGCCTGCCAGGCGCACGTTGACCGCGCCGTCAGCAAGCTCGACGGCGTCCAAAGCGTCGCAGTCAATCTGCTCGCCGGCTCCATGCTGGTCGACTATGACCCCGCGCAGGTCACCCCCGACGACATATGCACCGCCGTCGACCGCGCCGGCTACTCGGCATCGCCCGTCAGCGCGGGCACCGAAGCCACCCCGAGCGGCAGCACGCAAGCCAGGTCCGGCGCCGCCCATATGGAGTCGCCCACCAAAAAGCTGGAGGTCGCCGCCTCCGCCATGCGCACCCGCCTCATCATCTCGATCATCTTCCTCATCCCGCTGTTCTACATAGGCATGGGGCACATGCTCGGCTGGCCGCTGCCCGGCATCTTCACCGACCACACCCATAGCATGACGCTCGCGCTCACCGAGCTCTCCCTGCTCATCCCCATCGTCTACGTCAACGACGCCTACTTTATCAACGGCTTTAAATCACTGGTCCACGGCGCGCCCACCATGGACGCGCTCATCGCCGTCGGCGCCACCGCGTCCATCGCCTGGTCGCTCTACGCCATGTTTATCATGGCCGACCAACTGGCCGCCGGGCAGGTTCACGAGGCCATGATGACGGGCATGGACAACCTGTATTTTGAGAGCGCCGGCACGATTCTGTCGCTCGTCACCGTGGGCAAATACCTCGAGACGCGCAGCAAATCCAAGACCGGCGGCGCCATCGAGGCGCTGATCGACTTGGCGCCCAAGACCGCGACCGTCGTGGCCGAGGACGGCACCGAGACCACCGTCGACGTCGATGCCATCCTGCCCGGCCAGGTGCTGCGGGTGCGCCCCGGCGAGTCCATCCCCGTTGACGGCGTGGTGCTCGAGGGTACCTCGGCCGTGGACGAAAGCGCGCTTACCGGCGAGTCCATCCCCGTGGAAAAGACCGCCGGCGACACCGTCAACGCCGCCACGGTCAACCGCACCGGGTCGTTCACCTTCCGCGCCACGCGCGTGGGCGCCGACACGTCGCTCGCCAAGATTATCCAACTCGTCGAGGACGCCAACGCCACCAAGGCGCCCATTGCCCGCATGGCCGATAAGGTCGCCGGCGTGTTTGTGCCCGTGGTGTTTGCAATCTCGGCCGTGACCTTTGTGGCGTGGATGGCACTGACCGGAAGTGTGAACGAGGCGCTCACCTCCGCCGTCGCCGTGCTTGTGATCAGTTGCCCGTGCGCGCTGGGGCTGGCCACGCCCGTCGCCATTATGGTGGGCACCGGCAAGGGCGCCGAGATGGGCATTCTGTTTAAGAGCGCCGAGGCGCTGGAGAACCTGCGCAGCGTGGGCACCGTAGTACTCGACAAGACGGGCACCGTCACCCGCGGCAAGCCTGCCGTGACCGACATCGTGGTGGCCAAGCGCGCCGACGGCACGCCCGCCATGAGCGAGAAGGCGCTGCTCAAGTTGGCAGCCGCGCTGGAACGCTCAAGCGAGCATCCGTTGGCCGAGGCGATTATGGCCGAGTGCGAGGCACGCGGGATCGTCGCCCGCATAGTCGAGGACTTTGCCGCCGTGCCCGGCCGTGGCGTTACGGCGCGCGAGGGGCAAAATGCCATTACCGCCGGCAACGTTCGCCTGATGAACGAGCTGGGGGTTACCGTACCTGCGGGCCTTGCCGAGCAGTTTGCCGTCGAGGGCAAAACGCCACTGTTCTTTGCCAAGAACGGTGAGCTCGTCGGTACCATCGCCGTGGCCGACGAGGTCAAGGAGACGAGCGCCGAGGCCATCGCCGCGCTCCGCAAGCTCGGCGTCGACGTGCGCATGCTCACCGGCGACAACCGTGTGACGGCCGAAGCAATCGCCCGCCGCGTGGGACTCACCTGCGAGCAGGTTATCGCCGACGTGCTGCCCGCCGACAAGGAGCGCCACGTGCGCGAGCTGCAGGACGCGGGCAGCAAGGTCGCCATGGTGGGTGACGGCATCAACGACTCCCCCGCCCTGGCGCGCGCCGACGTGGGCCTTGCCATCGGCACCGGCGCCGACATTGCCAAAGAGGGGGCAGATGTGGTGCTCATGCGCAGTGACCTTATGGATGTCGCCCGCGCCATCGAGCTATCGCGTGCCACGATCCGCAATATCAAACAGGATCTGTTCTGGGCGTTGTTCTACAACGGTATCGGCATCCCGCTGGCGGCGGGTGCGTTCTTCCCGCTCACCGGCTGGCAGCTCTCACCCATGTTCGGCGCCGCGGCGATGAGCCTGTCGAGCGTGTGCGTCGTAAGCAATGCTCTGCGCCTAAAATCCTTTAAACCAAAAGTGGCAAAATAGGCTCACCATTAAGTCCATTTAAAACGGGTTTTCCGGGTGCCCGAGATTGACCTGAAAGAGGAGCGACGCGTACTTTGGTACGCGAGCGACGGCTTGAAGGTCAAGGTCGGGTGCCTGGGAAAGCCGACACAACAGAGAGGAATACCCATGCGTTACACGATCAAGACTTCGGGCCTTATGTGCGGCCACTGCGACGCTACTGTCGAGACCGCGCTGCTCAACGTGGCAGGCGTGACCGACGCCGACGCCGATCACGAGACCCAGACCGTCCAGGTGGAGTGCGCCGACACCGTGACCGCCGAGCAGCTCGCCGCCGCCGTCGAAGGCGCGGGCGAGAAGTTCCACGCCCTATCTGTGACCGCCGCGTAGCAGCTGCCACCAGCCCCTCAGAAGTTGCGGTGAAATAGTTCCTGTTCAAACGCTTCAAGCTTTCAATCGGGAACTATTTCACCGCAACTGACGGGGGCATCCGGAAGATCGACCAGAAACGAGGACCCGCCATGATGGCAGACCACAAATCGGTGACCCGTATGCTCAAGACGGCGCGCGGGCAGATCGACGGCATACTGAGGATGGTCGAGGAGGACCGCTACTGCGTCGATATTTCCACGCAGCTCATGGCCACGCAGGCACTCATCGCGCGCATCAACGCCGATGTGCTCAAAGCCCATATCGAGGGCTGCGTCGCCTCGGCCATCGAATCGGGCGACGAGGAACTCAAGGCCGCCAAGCTCGCCGAAATCGAACGCGTCGTCGACAAACTCGCAAAGTAATTGGTGCATTGGGGTCAGGTTACTTTGCACCATCTTGGTGCATGGGGGACAAGTACGCTTGCACCACCTTGGTGCAGATTAACCTGTCCCCCATGCACCAAATGGGGTATAAAGGCGTGCAGCATATCGAATGAAAGGCAATTCGCATGAATGACTTTATGAAAGGTCGCAACGGTGCCGACGAACTTACCATCGTGCTGGGCTTTGCCGGCATTGTCATCGCAATGATTGGCTCGATGGCTCGCGTCCAGTGGCTCAGCTGGATCGCCATCGCCGTCATCGTGATCGGCGTGCTGCGCGGCCTGTCCAAGAACGTCGACGCCCGCCGCAAGGAAAATGATGCCTTCGTTGCCGCGACCGCGAACGTCCCCGGCCTAGGCAAGTTCGTCGCCAGCTTGGGCGGCGGGACTGCAGCTGCCAACGCCTCGCGTGCGGCCGGCACCAGCAAGGAAGACTTTGAGCGCGCCAAGCGAACGGCCAAGAAGATGTGGAAGGGCCGCAAGACCACGGCATACCTCAAGTGCCCTAACTGCGGTCAGATGCTGTCCGTCCCCAAGGGCAAAGGCAAAATCCGCGTCACCTGCCCCAAGTGCCACGCCAAGATGGAAACCCGCTCCTAGCAGCTACACCATAGGAAAAATAAAAGCCGAGGCCTCGTGTTGAGACCTCGGCTTTTTTGAGCGCGGCAAAGGGGCCGTCCCTTTGTCACACCTATGCCACGCCGTCGCGGGCGAGCTCCTCGGCCAGCGCTTCGGCAGGCATAGCCATAATCGCGTCGAGCTCGGCGTCCACCTCGGGAATACGCTTCACCTTGAGTTTGCGCACCAGGTTGCCGCGGCACATCACATGCATTGGCCCACGCAGAGCACACAGGTCATCGAGCGGGTTCTCGCGCGTCACCAAAATGTCGGCCGCCTTGCCGCACTCAAGCGTGCCGGTCTCGCCGCCCAGCCCCAGCAGCTCGGCATTGACTTGCGTGGCCGTATGCAGCGCAAACGCGTTGCTCACGCCCACGTACTTGGCAAAATAAGCCACCTCGCGCCACATGTCGTACTGGGTCACGAACGGGCAGCTCGAGTCCGTGCCCAGGCCCACCTTAACGCCTGCCTCCAGCGCCGCACGAGCACTCTCGATAATGCCCGAGCACACGATGTCGCCGTTCTTCTTTTGCATGTCAGTCGAATGAGTCTTCTCCGGATCGAGCAGTACGAACGGCAGTGCAGGGCTGATCGTGCAGGTCACGCTCGGCGCGCGTCCCTCGAGCTGCGTTCCCGCGGCGCCGCGGTACAGTTCCAGAATCTCAGGCGTCAGCGGAGCGCCGTGCTCGATTGTGTCGACGCCGGCCTGAAGCGCGGCCTTCACACCTTCGGTACTCTCGACATGGGCCATGACCGGAAGGCCAACCCCGTGCGCCGCCTTGCACGCCGCCGCGGCGACATCGACCGGCATGCGCAGCACGCCAGGCTCGCCTACTTCGGTCGCGTCGAACACGCCACCCGTCACGAACAGCTTGATGACATCGGCACCGTGCGCATACAGATCACGCACCTGTTCGGCCGCCTCGTCGGGGGTATTGGCGACCTGCGCGAACAGCCCCGCACCGTGACCACCCGGTACCGTGACACCCGTTCCCGGCGCCACCAGACGCGGACCCTGATACTTGCCGGCGTCGATAGCGTTGCGCACGGCGATATCGGCAAACAGCGGGTCACCCGCACCGCGCACCGTGGTCACGCCGCTTGCCAGCTGCTGCTGGGCACTGCCTTTGAGGATGTGGCGAACGATGGCGCGGCCCACGGGATTGTCGAGCTTCTTCATCAGCGCGCCCGCATCGCCCGCCGAGACCGGCTTGCCCGAACCGCAAAGATGCACGTGCATATTGATGAGGCCCGGCATGAGATACGCCCCTGCCAGGTCGATGACCTCGGCCCCCGCTGGAGCTTGGGCCACAGCGCTCGGTCCCATCCAGGTGATGATGCCACGCTCGACGACCACGGCCATATCGGGCTGCGGCTCCATATGCTCCGAACCATCCAGAACGGTCGCATTGATAAACAACGTGGGACGATCGGCAGTCGCCATATCGAGCTCCTCCCCCTCAAAAAACTTCAACATTTGTCCATTATTACCCAGTTCGGTAGGATTGCTGCGGACATATCGGTTAACGGAGAAAGGAGGAGATGCGGAGAATGGAATGCGTTGCAGCCCCATTCCAGCGACATCCGGGAAATGTCTAGATCTGTAACAGGCAGACCGTCTTTAACCTTCCAAATGTTACAGATCGAGATCTTTCGGCACCGCGTCAAACCTTTGTCTCAATCTGCAACAGTTGGGTCGAATTTTGGCCGTTAGATGTTACAGATTGAGATCTTTTAGCGGCAGCCAATCTTCTGTCTCGATCTGTAACAGTTGCGAGGCCGAACGGCCCCTTGTTGTTACAGATCGAGACAAACTCGGCAGGAACAACCACATCCGCGTCAGTTGCACCCCTCAGCGCCCATACCACCGCCGCCTCCATTGCTCAGCCAAATCGGCCCGCTGCGGAATGCCCGCCAGTCTCATCTTTTCAGCCAGCTTCCCCGGATTCTTGAGCTCATCAAACGTAAACCTAAGCACCTTGTGCCCGAGCATCGTCAGATGAGACTCTCGCTGACGTTCTGCCACGAACGGGTCGACCGACTCCCGATCCTCACCATCCTGCAGGATATACTTTCCCTTCCCGTCGAGCTCGCCGATAACGCATGTCCCGTCCTCGAGCCTCCAAAAATAATCAACGCGAAACACTTGGCTCGGATCAAGCGGGTCGCGAAACTCCACCTGCAACTCTGGCACCGGGAAACCGTATGCAATAAAGAACGCCCGAAAACGAGACTCGCCGCCGTTTTCGGACAGCCCGTCCGCATACGACGCAATCACCTGTGCCCTGCGATGCCCTCGCCTGCCCTCGCAATCGGCGCGGAGGCGCTCGCACAGGTCATCGCGCGATACGCCCTTTGCTCGCAACGCAGAATCGGCAATCGCCAGGCCATACGAAAACGGCGCGCGCAGCAGGCAATCCTCTACCGTGCGCCAAAACGGCGTCACCCGCACGCCATCAACACGCTCGAGTGCGCCCGCCATCTGCGGACGCAACAACCTGCACCCGCTGCTCAGCGCCGCGGTACAGCCCGTCTTAACAAGAAAACGCGGACCGAGCAAATCGTTCGGCACCTCCAGGCTCCACAGAAGCGCCGCGTCATAACCCCAGAACGCCCAATCGGGATGAAACTCCGCAAGACCCTTGATGGTCCGTAGCGCCCGCTCCGGCGGCATCAGCGAATCCCAATCATACTGAAAACAGAACAGATACGGTTCGGGTTCCGCAATATCATCGGTTCCCACATGCCGTCGCAGCCACATGAGCTCGGCATTGTCGTGCGTCACAAGCAGCACGCCTTGTTCAGCCGCCTCCGTGAGTCTGGCAAGCATCCTATTCCGCGCCAAGGTGTTACGTGTTGCATGCCTGTGTTTGAAAACGGTATTAGACACTTCCATCACCACCACATCGGACAAATGAGCCATCGCCGCTGTCGCCGCCGACAAACGTCTCAATCTGTAACAGGAAGACGTTCTCCAGGCCCCCAAACGTTACAGATTTAGACAAACCAGCGGCGCCCAAGCGTTCATCTCGATCTGTAACAGGAAGACCGGTTTTTTGTCCCTAAACGTTACAAATCGAGACAAAAAGGCAGCAGGCAAGGCAGGTGACAACCGTCCATCCCCTACTCCCATTCCTGTTCGTAGATGTTGAGCGACTTCACGTACCGCCCCTGGGCGCCCATGATGTCGCGGACCAGGCGCAAAAAGAAGCTGATGCACGAGGTGTCGAAACCGTCCTCTAAGTCCTCGGGATGCACCGCGCCCGGCCCGTCGACCGCCGTGTCGCTCAGGCGCGCGATGTCATACAGGTAGAGCTGCCCCGCCGTCAGCCAGACATCGTCGACGCACGCGAGTCGCACCGCAATCGCGCCATCGTTCCAGTGCTCCTTTTGCACGATATGTGGGTCGTAGGCGTCAAAGCGGCGGTCGGTGCGCGTGTCCTTCAGCACGACCATGCCAGTCGCGGGATCCTTGTCCAAAATGCCAAAGCGCGAAAAGTACTGCGTATCGCGCACCTGCTTAAGTCGCTCGAGCGAAGCGGGCGAAATTGACGCTGGCGGCTCGTCAACATACAGTTCGAGCAGCGTCGCGCCATGGTGATAGGGGCGCTCGAACAGCAGCCAATCGGTAAATGCCATGTTATAGGCCATGATTTCGTTTTGTGAGGGCTCTGTGCAATAGCTGAGCCACGGATCGACAATGATCTCGAATTGCTCGCGAGCCGGCTCCAGGAATTGAAACTTCCGCAGCATCCAAAAGTGAGCCATATCGGCAATATCGTTGCCGACGGCCTCGTCCAGCTGCGCTCGGTCAAAAACGTGATCAGTCATGGCATCCTCCTCAAACTGATGGACCTCAATTTGAGCTTACGAGGAGGGCAGACGACCATGGCCAGCACGGGCAAAATGGACCTCCGGCTGCAAACCAGATGCAGACCAAACACTTGACGGGGCACTTGACCGAATGAGCACACCGCAAAGAAACCGCAGGCAGACATAGACAGCAAGCCCGCTATTTTGAGTCAAACGCCCGCCATCACCACAGAAACAGCAGAGCACCACAACCGTAAACGTCGACGAATGAACACCCACGCGTCGATAAATGAACAGGCACTCTGCACAGAGTGTCCCCAACGACTAGACAAAAAACAACGTCCCCAATGACTAGTCATTGGGGACGTTCTTAAATGACTACTTTACAGCTCCAACGCCTCGGCGACTTCGGCTGCGCAGGCCAGGGCATCGGCCATGGCACTCACAACGAGCGAGCTGCCGTTGCGGGCATCACCCGCCACATACACCGGCGCGGCATCCGCGGCGACACCCTCCGTGCGAGCCGCGAGGTGCGAGCCCTCGGAGGCCATCACCGGCAGCGGACGACCAGCGGTGGCAACAGGCACGCTCACCGCATCGAACACGCCATGCTCGGGACCCGTAAAGCCGCAGGCGATGAGCACCAGCTGCGCCGGCACCTCGTGTTCGGAGCCCGCAATGCGCTCGGGCTTACCGCCCGACCAGTCCAAGTCGACCACGCGCAAACCCGCAGCCGCACCCTTCTTGTCCAGCAGCACCTCGAGCGTATCCACGCCCCAGGCACGCATCTCGCCACCCATGGCAGCGATAGCCTCCTGCTGGCCATAGTCGGTCTTCTTGACGTTGGGCCACTGCGGCCAGGGGTTGCTCGCCGTGCGCTTATCGGGTGCCGCCGGCAAGAACTCAAACTGGCGCACGCTGCGCGCACCCTGGCGCACTGCGGTACCCACGCAGTCGTTGCCGGTATCGCCGCCGCCAATGACCACGACATCCAGGCCGCGCGCGTCAATGGCGGGCTCGCCGCCATCGAGCACCGAGACGGTCGATGCCGTCAGGTAGTCCACGGCGTACACCACGCCCGGAGCGTCGATGTTCGCAGCCGAAAGGCCACGCGGAGCACGGGCGCCGGCAGCCACCACGACGGCGTCAAAGCCGTCGAGCTTGGCAGCAACCACGGAGTCGCTCACGTCGGCACTCAGCTCAAAGACAATGCCCAGCTCGCGCATGAGTGCCACACGGCGCTCGACCACGGACTTCTCGAGCTTCATGTTGGGGATGCCGTACATGAGCAGGCCGCCCGGGCGGTCGTCACGCTCAAACACCGTCACGCGGGCGCCGCGACGGGCGAGCTCCCACGCAGCCACCAGACCGGCAGGGCCGGAGCCCACTACGGCAACCGTAGGCGCGCCCTCCCCCGCCGGCTCAAAGCGGCGCGGACCGCCGTTAGCCCACTCGTGGTCGCTGATCGCGCGCTCGTTGTCGTGAATCGTCGTGGGCTGGCCGTCGACCGAGCCCAGGTTGCACGCGGCCTCGCACAGCGCCGGGCACACGCGGCTCGTGAACTCGGGCATGGGCGAGGTGAGCGACAGGCGCTCGGCAGCCTCGTCCCAGCGGCCGCGGTACACCAGCTCATTCCACTCGGGAATCAGGTTGTGCAGCGGGCAGCCGCTCGGGCGTGCCTTGCCAAAGCTCGCGCCCATCTGGCAAAACGCCACGCCGCACATCATGCAGCGGCTCGCCTGGGCACGACGTGCATCGTCATCGAGCTCCACGTACAGCGGATCAAAATCATGGCTGCGCTCCTCCACGGGGCGAAGCTCGTGGGTCACGCGATCGATATCAAGAAAAGCACCGGGCTTACCCATGGCACTTACGCCTCCTTCTTGGTCGAAGCAACAGAGCTGGCAGCCACAGACGCAGCGCCAGCAGCACCGCCCGCCACATCAAAGCGAGCAACATCGGCAGCGTCGGCGCGGCCGGTCACGATGTCAAACGCCAGCTCCTCGGCCTGCGCATGCGTCTTACCCACACCCTCGGCGGCAGCGACAATCGCCAGTACGCGCTCGTACTCGGTCGGGATGACCTTCACAAAGTGCTTGCTCATCGAGTCGAAGCTGTAGAGCAGCTTAATGCCGCGCGGGCTCTGGGTCGCGTCAACGTGTTCCTGGACGAGCGCGCGGATCTGCGCCAGCTCGTCGGCCGTCGGGGCCTTGAGCTCAACGCTCTCGTGGTTCACGCGGGCATCAAGCGTGCCGTACTGGTCAAAGACGTAAGCCACGCCGCCCGTCATGCCGGCGGCGAAGTTCTGACCGACCTCACCCAAAATGAGCGCCAGGCCGCCCGTCATATACTCGCAGCCGTGGTTGCCGCAGCCCTCGACCACCACGGTGGCGCCGGAGTTGCGCACGCCAAAGCGCTGGCCAGCCAGGCCGTTAATGAAGCCGCGGCCGCTCGTGGCGCCAAAGAACGCCACGTTGCCCACAATGATGTTCTCGTCGAACTTATAGGTCGCACGAGGGTTGGGGCGCACCGACACCTCGCCACCCGAAAGCCCCTTGCCAAAGTAGTCGTTGGCGTCGCCGCACACGTTGAGCGTCACGCCGCGCGGCAGGAACGCGCCAAAGCTCTGACCGGCCGAACCATCGCAATCGATGGTGATAGAACCGGCGGGCAGGCCCTCGGGATGCGCCTTGGTCACCGCGTTGCCCAGGATGGTACCCACGCAGCGGTTGACGTTGGCGATATCGGCGCGGAAGCGAATCGGACGCAAGTGGGCACGGGCATCGGCCGTATAGGGCACAAACAACGTGGAGTCGAGTGTCTTGTCGAGCTCGCTGTCCGCAGCCATCTGGGGCAGGAAGTGACGAACGTCGGCACCCGGAATGTGGGCACCGAACTCGCAGGTCGCGCTCGCCAGCACGGGCGACAGATCCAGCAGGTTGGCCTTGCGGTTGCCTGGGACCTCGATCTGGCGCAGGCACTCGGGGTGGCCCACCATCTCGTCGACGGTGCGGAAGCCCAGGCTCGCCATAACCTCGCGCAGCTGCTCGGCCACAAAGAGCATAAAGTGCTCGACGTGCTCGGGCTTACCGCGGAAACCGTGACGCAGGCGACAGTTTTGCGTGGCGAT